>DASQVU010000298.1:0-11237 GCA_035640615.1 Pseudonocardiaceae bacterium | reverse complement strand
CGGTTGCGGCGGTTTAGGTAGATGACGCCGCGTGCGCGGGTAGTTGCGAAGCGTCAACGCTTAGCGCGGCCACCCGCCGCCGTCGATGCCTCCGTGAGAGATGATCCTCCATGCCTCGTCGTCGGACAGCCTTGCATTTTTTGATGCTTGATGTCTGGGGAGTAGTACCCGATCCGATAACTTGTGGGAAATGGTCCGTTGCTGCCGCTTTACCGCTAAAGCCGGCAGCCTCGCCCGGATCCCGGCAAATTCAATGAAGATATATCGCCAGGTCTGGGAGTTATTTCATGATCCAAGTCTCGTCTCATCGTCTGGAAGAACTCCGCACGGTGCTGGCCGGGAAGGTGATCACACCGGAGGATGCCGACTATGACACCGCGCGCATCCAGTGGAATAACGACATCGATCGCCGCCCGGTAGCGATTGCCCGCTGCCTGTCGCCGACCGATGTTGCGGCGGCGCTGCACTTCGCCCGCGAACATGATCTCGAGGTCTCTGTACGGGGCGGTGGCCACGCGTTCTCCGGGGCTGGGGTGTGCGACGGCGGGCTGATGATCGATCTCAGCGCGATGCGCCGTGTCTTGGTCAATGCCGATGCTCGATTGGCCCGGGTGGGCGGTGGTGCGACCGTGGCGGAGCTAGATGCCGCAACCCAGGTGCACGGCTTGGCGGTGCCTACTGGCGTGATCAGCCATACCGGTGTCGGCGGCATGACGCTCGGGGGCGGGATCGGATGGCTGACCCACAAAGCTGGATTGACCCTGGACAACTTGGTTTCGGTCGATGTGGTGCTGGCGGACGGCCGCTGTGTGCACGCCTCGGCGCACGAGCACGCCGACCTGTTCTGGGCGATCCGCGGCGGCGGCGGTAACTTCGGTGTCGTCACCACCTTCGAGTTCCAGTTGCAGCCCGTCGGTCCTGAGGTGCACCTAGGGCTGTTCTTTTGGGGGATGGACAGCGGAGAGCAGGTACTGCGGTTGGCCCGTGACGTCGTGCCTCACCTGCCCGCCGATGCCGGCGCCCAGATCGCCATCGGGCTCAACGCTCCGCCGGCGCCGTTCGTACCTCCCCAGTACCATTTCACGCCCGGGTATTTGCTCCTCGTGGTTGGCTTTGCCTCCGCTGCCGAGCACGCCCGCGTCATTGCGCCGATTCGGGAGGCGCTGCCGCCGCTATTCGAGCTGGTCAGTCCTATCCCCTATATCGCACTGCAGCGGACGCTCGACGAGACCGCTCCGTGGGGACTACTGGGCTACCAAGAAGCGATCTATCTCGACGAACTCACTGACGATGTGATATCAGTGATCGTCGAGCGGATACCGGCTAAGCGTTCTTCGATGAGCTACTGCCTGATCTTCCGCCTGGACGGAGCCTTCTCCGAGGTCGGTGATGACGAGACGGCCTTCGGCGGGCGGCGGGCACCGCGATACATCATCAATATCGCGGGTATCGGCGCCAATCCGGAGATCTTGAGAGCAGACCGGTCATGGGTACGGTCGGTGTGGGATGCACTGCGGCCGTTCGCCAGGGATTCCGGCGGGTACGTCAACTCCATGACCGATGACGATGAGGACCGCGTGCGAGCCTCGTACGGCCCGGCCAAATACCAGCGGCTGGCCCGGATCAAGGCCAAATACGATCCGAACAACGTCTTCCACCTCAACGCCAACATCAAGCCCTGCTGAGTCAACCCGTCGGGCTGAGCTGGCGGTTTACCGCACACGGTAGCCTGCGCGTGGACGATCGAGCCGCGGCGATCGCACTACGGTTATCGGGAGACGACGATCGGACGCGTGACGGAACTGCTAGCGCCGCGGGCGCGGCTGCTGATTGCGGTGTTGCTGCTAGTTCTGGCCACTGTCGCCGTTGTCGTTGTGCCGGTACCCACACCGCTGCAGATGCGCGCCTGGGCGCAGTCGGTCGGCGTGGCCGCGCCCCTGTTGTTCCTCCTGGGGCATGCCCTGGTGACTGTGGCACCGGTCCCCCGCACTGTGTTCACCCTTGCTGCCGGGCTGCTGTTCGGACCGTTGCTCGGCGTGGGGCTGTCGCTACTCGCAACCATGCTATCGGCCGTGCTGGCATTTGGCCTGGTCCGGCGGCTGGACGGGGGAATTCTCCGGCGACATCTGGATCGCCAGGTACTACGAGTGGTGGATACTCGGTTGCGCCGGCGTGGCTGGCTTGCCGTGGCGTCGTTGCGGTTGATCCCGGCGGTTCCGTTCTCGGTGCTCAATTACTGCAGTGGGCTGTCCTCGATCTCTTTCCGGCATTATCTGGCGGGAACGGTGGGAATCGTGCCCGGATCTGTAGCAGTGGTGGTACTCGGTGATGCCCTCACCGGGACCACCTCGCCAGCGTTGCTCGCCGTGTCCCTGGCAGCTGCGGCAATCGGCGTGCTTGGGTTGATCGTCGAGGCTCGCTGCCCCGCCCCGGCGGAGTTGCCATCCGATGACCGCGAGATATCGCCAGCGCAGACCTGATCGGCCAGTTGTGGGCAGCGGCGGGCGCCTCTCAACTGCTCCGCTCTGCGATACTTCCGCCGCACAACGTGGCGGCCAGCCGGCAGGTGAATCCCCGTAGCAGTTACGCCGCCCGCCAGGACAGGGAGCACGCCGTGAGCACGCCCGCCGATCTCACCGCCACTCAACTTGTGGCCGCTTACCGCGCTGGTGAGCTCTCACCGGTGGAGGCCACCCAGGACGTGCTGGACCGGATCAATCAGGTAGACCGCCAGGTGCGGGCATACTGTCTCGTCGATGCCGACCGAGCGCTGGAGGCGGCCAAGGCCTCAGAGCAGCGGTGGCAACAAGGATTGCCCCTGGGGCTCGTTGATGGTGTGCCGGTGTCGATCAAGGATGTGTACTTGACACAGGGCTGGCCAACCCTTCGCGGTTCGAAGTTGGTCGCGCCGGATCAGGAGTGGCCGTTCGACGGGCCGGCCGTGGCCCGCCTCCGCGAGCACGGAGCTGTGCTGCTAGGCAAGACGACCACCTCCGAGCTTGCCTGGAAATGCGTCACCGACAGCTCGCTCAACGGGATCACGGTCAATCCGTGGGACGCCAGCCGGACTCCGGGCGGGTCTAGCGGAGGCAGTGCGGTGGCGGTGGTGTTAGGCATGGGGCCGCTGGCGATGGGCACCGACGGGGGCGGTGGGGTGCGCATTCCCGCGGCGTTCACCGGGACAGTGGCGATCAAGCCAACCTACGGCCGGGTGCCGCACTGGCCGGCGAGCCCGTTGGGAACGCTGGCCAGTGCTGCGCCGATGGCCCGCACGGTAGCCGATACCGCGCTGCTGCTCGACGTGATCTCGGCAGCAGACGTCAGGGACTGGTCTGCGCTGCCGCCGACTACCCGCTCGTACACCAGCGCCCTAGGCAATGGCGTGCTGGGTTTGCGCATCGCGCTGAGCCCGACTCTGGGCTACGTCGATGTCGATCCAGACGTGACCGAAGCGGTCCAGACCGCTGCTGGGGTGTTCCGTGACCTCGGCGCCGAAGTTGAGCTCGCCGATCCGGGTTTTGCCGACTGCGTGGAGGAGTTCCACGTGCTGTGGTTCACCGCGCTGGCCAAGACCGTTGAACGCCTCAGCCCTCGCGAGCGTGAGCTGATGGAACCGGCCTTACGGGAGGTCATTGCACACGGCGAGCGCGCCTCCGCGCTGGATTTTCTCACCGCCACCGCCACGAGAATGGCGATGGGCACCGCGATGGGGGCCTTCCATGAGCGCTACGACCTGTTACTCACCCCGACCGTTCCGATCACCCCGTTCGTCGCCGGGGAGGAGGTACCGATCGGCTGGCACTCACCGCGGTGGACCAGCTGGACGCCGTTCTCTTACCCATTCAACATGACCCAGCAACCCGCTGCCAGCGTGCCGTGCGGGTGGACCAGCACCGGTCTGCCAATCGGGCTGCAGGTAGTCGGACCCCGACACACCGATGATCGGATCCTCGCCGCATGCGCAGCCTACGAGCAAGTCCAGCCCTGGGCCCATCGGCGAGCCCCCTTGCTGGCGCAGTGAAGACCTACTCCTCTGTTCTGCCGCTGGCCGGCCGTCTCGGGGACTGCTGATCTGTCGGTGATTCTTCTCTATCAGCGCCTGGTGGCTCGCTGGATGAGGGCCGCACGGGGGGACTCAGCGACGCGCTCATCGAGACCTCTTTGTGGGCGACTTCCTCCGCCGCCCGGAGGGCAGCGGCTACCTGCGGATCGCTGGGGGTCTCGAACCACCCGGCGACAGCCTCGTCGTCGTCTTCCGGTCGGCTACTGGGCACATAATCCCGGCTGGGTTCGAACCGGAACACCCCGTCATCGCCCGGGGCACCGAGCATCCTGGTGAAGCCCTCGAGAGCCTTGCCGAAGTCGCTGGGCACGATCCAGACCTTGTTCGCATCGCCCTGGGCCATCTGCGGCAACGTCTGCAGGTACTGATAGGCGAGCAACTCCGGGGTGGGGCGCCCCGCTTTGATCGCGGAGAAGACCTTTTCGATCGCCTTGGCCTGACCCTGCGCCTGCAGGTAACGCGCCGCGCGCTCACCCTGGGCCCGCAGGATTCGGGATTGCCGCTCGGCTTCCGCGGTGAGGATCGCCGCTTGCTTGGCACCTTCAGCGGACAGGATCGCGGCCTGCTTCTGGCCTTCTGCGGTCTTGATCGCCGACTCCCGGTGACCCTCGGCCGTGAGGATGGTGGCGCGCTTCTCCCGGTCGGCGCGCAATTGCTTTTCCATCGAGTCCCGGACGGACACCGGCGGGTCGATCGCCCGCAGCTCCACCCGACCGACCCGGATGCCCCAACGTCCGGTGGCCTCGTCAAGCACGCCGGACAACTGACCGTTGATGTAATCGCGGGAGGTCAACGTGTCATCCAGGCTCATGCCGCCCACCACGTTCCGCAGTGTCGTCGTGGCCAACTGCTCTACCGCGGCGACGTAGTCGGAGATCTCGTAGACGGCGTCCTTCGGGTTGGTCACCCGGAAGTACACCACGGTGTCGATATCGACGGTGAGGTTGTCCTTCGTGATCACGGACTGCGGCGGGAACGAGACCACCTGCTCCCGTAAGTCGATCTTGTCCCGGATCCGATCGATGAACGGCACCAGGAAGTTCAATCCCGGGTTGAACGTGCTTCGGTAACGACCCAGCCGCTCGACCACCGCCGCGGAGGCTTGCGGGATCACCACCACGGCCTTGTAGACGCTGACCACGATGGCCAGCAGGATCACCACCAGAACCACGACCACGGCAATGCTCATGAAAGCTCTCCCACAACAACGGCGGTGGCACCGGAGATGGTCATCACCGTGACGCGCTGGCCGGGCTCCAGCACCTCGGTTTCGTCGTAGGCGCGGGCAGACCACACTTCCCCGCGAAGCTTGATCTTGCCGCCGTGCGCGTCGACAGTGCTGAGCACGATCGCCTTATCGCCAAGCAACGCATCGACGTTAGTCGGCACGTGAACGGGGTGCAGGCGTCGTTTGAGCACCGGCCGGGCCAGCGTGGTCAGGGCCACCGAGGCGCCGGCGAACACTGCGACCTGCAGCCAGATCGACCCGTCCAGCGCCGCAAACCCCGCCGCGGCCAGCGCCCCTATACCAAGCATGATCAGAACGAAGCCACCTGTGAGCACCTCGGCTACGATCAAGGCAAATCCTGCGACGAGCCACACGACAGCGGCCATGGGTCCATAGTGGCAGATCTTTGACCTAGATTGGCGCTGTGATCGTCAGGAGGTCACGCGCTCTCTGCGGTGACAAAGTCGATCAACGCTTCCATGGCGCCCAGCAGGGCTGGTTCAAGATCGCGGAAGTTGGTCACGGAGTCCAGCACGCGGCACCAGCTCTTCGCGGGATCCGGGGTGCCGCGCCGGTCGACCCAGCCCAGCGCCCGGCAGACGCCTTCCTTCCACGGAACGCCGCGTGGAACCTCTGGCCAACCGGAAATGCCCACTGCGGCCGGTCGCACCGCCTGCCAGATATCGACATAGGGGTGCCCAGTGATCAGCACGTACGGCGACCGCAACGCCTGCACAAGGCGGCTCTCTTTGCTGCCTGCGATTAGGTGGTCCACCAGCACGCCGAGCCGCCGGTGTGGTGCGGGGCCGAACTCCGCGATCCGCTCGGCCAGTCCATCCACACCGTCGAGTGGTTCCACGACCACCCCATCCACCCGTAGGTCGTGGCCCCAGACCCGCTCCACGAGCTCTGCATCGTGCTTGCCTTCCACCCAGATCCGGCTGGCGCGCGCAGTTCGGGCTCGCCTGCCTACCACCCTGACCGAGCCGGACGTGGATCGCGTGGGTCCAGCCATGGCTTGGCCTACCGGGCGGACCAGCGTGACCGGCTTACCGTCGATCAAGAACGCTGCGCGCCGGAGCGGGAAGGTACGGACCCGCCCCGTCCTGTCCTCGAGCAGCACCGCATCTCGTTCGCAGTGCACGACAGCCCCGCAAAAGCCACTCGCGGCATCCTCCACCACTAGACCGCTCTCGGCCGGCAACTGTGGCACCGTGCGGTGCCGGTGGGGCGGCAGCAGGTGCGGACCAAGTCCCGTATCGCTCTGGGAGTTCGGCGAAGGCATGGCGCCGACGCTAACCCGATGAGCGAATCCGGGTGGTGCTGCCACGCCGCATGTGCATGTCGGCGGTTCGCGTTCTACTCTCCTACTCCGTGCCATGCCCCAGCGCGACACTCACCGTGTGGGCCTCAGCTTGGCTGCACGGCTCCGCCGCCCCTGATGCCGTGATCGATGGCCTGCATACCTGGGCAGGCCTGCACGAAGTCGTGGCTGCCGACGAGGCGGCCGCACGGCAGCTTGACCTGCCGGCACCCGGTGCGGTGCCAACCTCCGTGGTCGGCCTGCTTGCGGTGGCTCGGCGGGCCGGCGCCGGCGCCGGTCAGCTGTTGTTGCCGGTACCCGGGGACGTGCGGGGATTGCCGCCCGAAGGGCCGCTTGCAGCTGAGTCGTTGCGCAGCGGGGAAGTCGCCGTGTTCACCGGCGCGGAACTGGCAGTAGTGCCGAACGCGGTCGCCGACGGGGTGCTGCGCTGGACAGTGTTCCTGGCCGGTCCGCTGCCGCCGGCCCCTGAACCTGCCCTGGTCGATGCCGAGCACGGTCTGCGTGGGGCGGTTCGCCAGGCGGCGACCACGCTGGTGGAGCTCGACGTTGCGCGACACCGGCCAGGCGTTCGCGCGGAGATCGCCGAAACCCTGGAGCACCGGGTCCGGCCGCCGTGGCCGGAGGGCACCCCGGCCCGCGCCCTGCGCGTGCTGGAGCAGGCTGATGAGGTGGAGGCCATCCTGCGCGTCGCCGACACCGACAACCTCGGCGGTGCGGTCTCCGCGTCGGTGGCGGCCGCCCGATCCGCGGCGCTTCGGCCGTTGTTCACCGCAGTGCGGGAGGCCCGGCGCTCAGCGGTTGCTGAGGCAGTGCGCGCGCTGACCCCACGCGCCGGGCGGCGTTGACACAGTCAGTGTCGATCAGCAACTGATCAGCCGGGCGAAGGCGGCGATCGGCCTGCTGCCGGCGTGATCGCGGTGCTACCGAGCGCCGGATTGCGATGCAGGCTTACAACACTCCGGAGTGCAGGGATCGCCGTTGGATCCCTGGCCGGCTGCAGCCACCTGCGAGCACCTGCGGGCAGGCGCGTTGTAGACCTGCTCGGCGACGAGCTCCACCACCATCTCGGCGAAGCGCGGGTCGGTGCCCGGGGTGGCCGCGCGGACGAAGCTCATACCCAACTCGGCGGCACGCTGCCGCGCCTCATGATCGAGGTCCCACAGCACCTCAACGTGGTCAGACACGAATCCGATAGGCGCGACCACCACACTGCGGACGCCGTGTGCATGCAGCGCGTCGAGATGGTCGATCACGTCCGGCGCTAGCCATGGCACCTGCGGTGGCCCGGAACGGGACTGCCACACGACGTCGTAACTGGGCACCCCGGCGGCCTCGGCGATCAGCCGCGCCGCCTCGATGACTTGCCGCGAGTAGCGGTGGCCCCCCTGCGCAGCAAGCCCCGCCGCGGCATCCGCAGCCACCGGGACCGAGTGCGCGGTGAAGATCACCTGGGCGCTGGAACCAGCCTGTTCGCGTGCGGCGCGCAACGCGTTTGCGCAGGCGGCGATGAACAGCGGATGATCGAAGAACTGTCTGAGCTTGACCAGCTCCGGCGCCCCGGGCCCGACCGCCTGCCGGGCCCGGGCGATGTCCTCGTGGTACTGCCGGCAGCCCGAATATCCAGCCCAGGCCGACGTGGCGAACACCGCAGCGCGGCGAATCCCGTCGGCGGCCATCGTGGCAACAGTGTCCTCGACCATCGGGTGCCAGTTGCGGTTGCCGAAGTACACCGGCAGCTTCAGCCCGGCGGTGGCCAGTGCCCGCTCGATCGCGGCGATCAGCGCGCGGTTACATCGGTTGATCGGTGACACCCCGCCGAAATGCAGGTAGTGTTCGGCCACCTCGTCCAACCGCTGCGGCGGCACCCCCCGGCCGCGGGTGACGTTCTCCAGAAAGGAGCGCACGTCCTCGGGACCCTCGGGTCCACCGAAGGACAGCAGCAGCACAGCGTCGATCAAGGCAGTGAACCACCCGGGGTTGGCAGCTGTTGAAGGCGCCGCAGACCGGGGTTGGGGGTACTAGACGGCATACCGACTAGACGCCGACTGCGTGGAAGCCGCCGTCGGCCCACACCATCGAGCCGGTGGTGGCGGGCAGCCAATCGGACAGCAGCGCGCAGACCGTGCGCGCGACCGGGTCTGGGTCTTCGATATTCCAACCTAAGGGGGCGCGGCCGTTCCAGGCGCTCTCGAACGCGGTGAAGCCTGGGATGGACTTCGCCGCCATGGTGCGCACCGGCCCGGACGCCACCAGGTTGACCCGGATACCGTCCGGGCCCAGCTCGCGAGCCAGATAGCGGCACACCGACTCCAGCGCCGACTTCGCGACGCCCATCCAGTCATAGGCGGGCCAAGCTTGCCGGTTGTCGAAATCCATCCCGACAATCGAGGCACCCCGCCCGAGTAGTGGCAAGCAGGCCACCGCAAGTGACTTGAACGAGTAAGCAGACACGTGCAAGGCGGTGGCTACGTCTTCCCACGGGGCTTTGAGAAATTCACCGCCTAGGCAGGACGCCGGTGCGAAAGCGATGGAGTGCAAGACCCCGTCCAGGCCGTCGACGTGTTCGCCGAGGCGATCGGCCAATGAGTCCAGCTGGGTCTGGTCGGCCACGTCGAGCTCGAGCACCGGAGCCGGCTGCGGTAGCCGTTGCGCGATCCGCTCCACCAAACGCAACCGGCCGTACCCGGTGAGTACCACACGGGCACCCTGCTCCTGCGCCACGCGTGCCACGTGGAACGCGATCGAGGCATCGGTGATCACTCCGGTGATCAGTAACCGCTTGCCGTCGAGCAGACCCGGCACCGATCCTCCTTCCCGGTTATCAATGGCCCATTCCCAGGCCGCCGTCGACCGGTACCACCGCCCCGGTGATATACGCGGCCGCGTCCGAAGCGAGGAAAGTGACCACCCCGGCGATCTCCTCAGGGGTGGCTTGGCGGCGTAACGGTATCGAACCCAGGATCTCGTCCTTGCGTACCTGGCTGACGTCCGCAGTCATCTCAGTGTTGACGTAACCGGGCGAGACGACGTTGGCCGTAATCGATCGGGATCCTAATTCGCGCGCGATGGATCGGGCGATGCCGATCAGCCCGGCCTTGCTGGCTGCATAGTTGACCTGACCGGGCGCGCCGGAGAGAGCGACGACCGAGGAGATGAACACCATCCGGCCCCACCGGGCCCGCAGCATGCTCTTCGCGGCGCGTTTCGCGACCCGGTACGCGCCGGTGAGATTGGTGTCCAGGACTCGGGAAAATTGATCTTCGGTCATCCGGAGCAGCAACGTGTCATCCGTGATTCCGGCGTTGGACACGAGCACCTCGATCGGCCCGTGCGCCTGCTCGGCCGCGGCGAAGGCTGCCTCCACCGCCGCACCGTCGGTGACATCACACCGCACACCGAGCACGTCGGCAGGTACGCTGGACCCGCGGTGCGTCACCGCAACCCGGTCGCCCTGCTTGGCGAACGCGTGCGCGATCGCCAACCCGATACCCCGGTTCCCCCCGGTCACAAGAACGGAACGGCCCACCTGCGCTCCCTCCGGTCGCGGTCGTGAGTGCGTAACAGTGTCATGACACCGTTACGCACTCACGACCCCACCTCACGGTAGCCGCTGGCCGATGGCCACCGCGCCAGCGGCGGCGAGTATCGCAGCGATGGTGCCGGTGATGAGCCACGGCTTGCTGGCGTCGGCTCGCTTGGTCTCATAGCCGATCTGCTCGCCGAGCGTGTTGACCACGTCGCTGAGCTGACCGGCAGTGCCGGCGTCGTAGAACTGCCCTCCGGACAGCTCGGCGATCCGCCGGATCGATTCATCATCGGTGGGCACCGGCTGGCGCTCACCGTTGATCTCCACCTGGCCGTAGGCGGTACCGAAGGAGATGGCTGAAATCGGGACTTTGGCGGCAGCTGCCGCACGGGCCGCGGTGAACCCACCGCGGGGGTCGTCTCCGTCGGGGGTCGGCACGGTCTGCTTGCCGTCGGTGAGCAGCACGATGCGGGCCGGCGGCGGACCCTGCGCATCGGAGACCACGGCACTGAACGCCTCAATCGAGGACAGGGCAGCGAAGATCGCTTCACCGGTACCGGTGGCTTCAGCCAGCTTGAGGTTGTCGATCGCTCGGATTATCGAGGCACGTTCAGTAGTCGGCGACACCAGCACCGTGGCCGAACCGGCGAAGGACACCAAACCCAGGTTTACCCCAGGTGTGAGGTCATGGGCGAATTTCTTCGCCTCCCGCTGGGCCGCCGCGATCCGGCTCGGTTCGATATCGGTGGCCTGCATGGACAACGACACGTCGATCACCAGCATCACGGTGGCCCGGTTACGCGGTACCTTCTGTTCCGCAGTCGGACCGGCCAGCGCGACGGTGAGCAGCACCAAGGCGGTGAGCAGCAGTACCACCGGCAGGTGCCGTGGCCAGCCCTGACGCTTGGGGACCAGCTGCTCCAGCATGGCGAGGTTGGCGAAGCGCAAGATCTGCCGGCGCCGGCGGCGCAGCATCCAGACGTAGCCGGCAGCCAGTCCTGCGACTACTACCAGCAGCAGGAACCACAGCGGGCTGGAAAAGGCACCGAGCGTCATGCAACGCCGCCCGACCACAGGCGTTTCCGGGCGACCGCGA
>DASQVU010000297.1:0-10934 GCA_035640615.1 Pseudonocardiaceae bacterium | reverse complement strand
TCGGCTGAGCCCGTGTCGGCTGAGCCGCGGTGGTACCAGGAGTTGGCTGATTTGCTGGCATTCGCCAGCAGGCGGCTGACTGGCGACTACGCCGTAGACGAGTTCGGATTCGACCCGGACCTCGCAGATCATGTCTTGCTGCCGCTGTTACGGCCGTTGTACCGCAGCTGGTTTCGCTTTGAGGTGACTGGCATCGATCACCTGCCCGCCACGGGCGGCGCGCTCGTGGTCGCCAACCATTCCGGGACGCTGCCGTTGGATACCCTGATGACGGCCATGGCGGTGCATGAGGAGCATCCAGCTGGACGTCATCTGCGGATGCTGGCCGCCGATCTACTGTTCCGTATTCCGGTACTCGGCTCACTGGGTCGTAAATCGGGCCAGACCCTGGCGTGCGTGCCCGACGCTGAGCGACTGCTGAGTTCCGGCGAGCTGGTGGGAACGTGGCCGGAAGGATACGAAGGCCTCGGTAAGCGTTACCGCGATCGGTACAAGCTGCAGCGGTTCGGCCGAGGCTGCTTCGTCGCCGCAGCGTTGCGGACCCAGATGATGATCATCCCGTGTGCCATCGTCGGCGCCGAAGAGATCTACCCGATGATCGCAGACCTCAAGCCGTTGGCGCAGTTGCTCGGCATCCCGTATTTCCCGGTGACGCCGCTGTTTCCGCTGTTGGGACCGCTGGGCATGGTGCCGTTTGGCGTCCAAGTGGTACATCGAATTCGGTGCGCCGGTCCGGACCGACGGCTACGGAGCTGGTGCTGCCGAGGATACGATGCTGGTGTTCAACCTCGCTGATCAGATACGTGAGACCATCCAGCAAACCCTGCACCGCCTGCTCCTCCAGCGCCACAACCCCTTCCTCGGCTAAGCCCGCGTGTCGCGCCCTGATGCCCCGCGTGTCGCGCTGTAGGGACCGCGAGCGCTGGGTGGTCTTTCTCGGTAGCATTATTGGTGGAGCTTGCATCGCATAATTCAGTTTCGCTGATCCGCACTTCAAAGACGTAGTGAGATGGGACTCCAGATGTGAACAAGGCGTCTGTGATTCGACGGTCTGTTGCGGGTACCAGTCTGGGACTCGCCGGGCTCTACGCGTACAACATGGCCCGGTACCGGCGCGCCGCACGAGAGGGATTCCATCTGACCGATCCGCCCGCGATTGGCAGTAGCGAATTCACGGCATTCGTCGAGGCGCTGGCTCAAGCGCCCCGCCGGGAAGGCAACCGGCTGACAATCCTGCGCAACGGGTGCGAGATCTTCCCCGCCATGCTGGAGGCCATCGACTCCGCGCGGGAGTGCATCGATTTCTCGACCTATATCTACTGGACGGGAGATATTGCCCCGCAGTTCGCCGAGGCGCTGGCCAGCAAGGCTTCCGACGGCCTCGAGGTGAACGTGCTGCTCGACGCGCAAGGCTCCTCGCGGATGGACCGCAGGCTCATCGAGCGCATGCGGTCAGCGGGGGCGACGGTGGTCTGGTTTCGCCCACCCCATTGGTACAACGTGCAAAAACTTAACAAGCGCATGCACCGGCGGATTCTCGTCATCGACGGCAAAGTGGGCTTTATGGGCGGTGTCGGCATCGGCGAGCAGTGGGCTGGAAACGCCGAGGACCCCGAGCACCAGCGGGAAACCCACCTCCGGGTTGCGGGGCCGGCTGTCCGTGACGTGTTGGGTGGCTTTCTCGAGAACTGGATAGAGGGGACATCCGCGCTGCTGTCCGCCGCGCATTTCCCTGAACTCGAACCCTTTGACGACGGAATACCGGTCCAGGTGGCCCGTACCGTGTCGACCAACGGGACCCGGGGATTGCCGGAAATGCTGTGGGCCGCGGTGGCCGGGTCCAAGGAGCGCTTTTGGGTGACGACAGCCTTCTTCGCTCCGCGTCATGCGTTCATCGATGCGCTGTGCGACGCTGCACAGCGGGGCGTCGATGTCCGCATTCTGACTGGCGGCCCGCATCAGGATAAGCAGATTGCCCGCGATGCTGGTCAGCGCTCCTATCAGAGGTTGCTCGAAGCCGGGGTGCGGATCTTCGAGTATCAGCAGGCGAAGCTGCACGCCAAAGTGATCACGGTCGACGGTATCTGGGCCAACGTCGGCTCAAGTAACTTCGAAAACCGCTCTTTGTCGCTCAACGATGAGATCAACATGTCGATACAGCACGCAAGCGTGGTGGCCGAGCTAGAACGGCACTTCCACGACGATTTGGCCGTGTCGCGGGAGGTGAATCTCCAGAGCTGGACCCGCCGGCCGCTGGCGCAGCGAGCGGGGGAATATGCCACCGACCTGATCCGGCAATCGCTATGATCGGGAGAACCGGCATACTCCGGGCGGAACGCGACCGGTAGGCCTCGGTCAGTGCGGTCTTGCCGAAGCGGGGTTCCCGTGGCACCGCCCGGCGCGCCTTGGTTCCTGAACAGGACAGTGTCGTGAACTCGACGTCAGCGACCTCATCCATTTGCCTCAACACGTCGATGCTGTCGAGTCCACGGCGGCACCTCGCCTGGTCAGAGCGCAGGCGCTCACCCGACTTGGCTCAGATTACTGCGCAGTTCCGGGTCCGTGGATGCGCACGAGCATGTCGCGTAAGTCGTCGGGTAGTGGGTCCTCGGGCGGTTTAGCACGCAAGTTCGGCCGACCCTGCACGCGAATCCGCAGATCAACAACCCGCAACGCCAAGGCAAGGCATAGAACAGATCCTAATCAATGCCAACGTCAGACAACGTCAGACTAGGTCGCTAGATCCGGCGGCTCATCGATTCCACGCACGCGGAACTCGAAGGAGGCGCGCCCGAGATACGTGCCGACGTCAAACCCGGCGCGCTGCATGAGACAGATATTTCCGAGGTAGTTGGTCTGCTCCACATGGGATGGCACTTGGAGTTTAAAATCAAGCAATGAGCTGTCGGGTCGCACGGGGATCTCTGGTGCCTGGCTGACGCCGGGCTGAAGGCCCGGCACCTTCGGCTGGGTGAGGCGCGGAAACCGCGAATCGACGTTCATCAAGAACGTACCTAGGTCCGGATCGATGTTGCCGGAGCCGATCCAGACATGTACGTAGATCCCCGATTCCGACGGAACGGTTGCGGGATCCGCGAAGTCAACGTACATTCTTCCGTGGATAATTCCTCCGGGCGGGGCGCTCATTGTCCAGCCGAAGCCCCGAGCATGGCGACGTTCTCCTGCGTCAGAGCTTTCTCGATGTCTTCCCGCCTGACCGGCGAGAAGTTCTCCTGTTCGCCCGCAGCCTCTTGCCGCTGCTTCTGAGCATCTAGGATCGCTTGCACCCGCTCCTCGATCTGGGCCGTCGTCATCGCCACTATTTCCCCCTCTCCTTAGCACCCAACAAGCTGATGCGTCGACTCCCCATCTCGAATGCTCCGTCCGCGTGTCAAACCACACGCCCGGCGCGGTCAATGACAGTCGGGCGCCCCCGACCAGCCTGGCCGTGTTCGGGTCGCCGAAAACCATCCCGTCTTACGTGTGTCATGCTCTTGTCCGAGCTGATCCAGGGGAAGTTCAACACGGCCGCGCACGCCGGCGGCCAGCTTTCGCCGAACCCGTCCTCGAGGTAGACCGGCAGGCGCCGTTGACAGTGGCATAGAAGACCGCTTCGACACCGGTCTCGGCCAGCACCCGCAAGCTGGGACCTGCTTGCTGACCGGCTCGATGATCCGCGCTAGCACCAACTGCGTCGTAGGCGCCGCACAACCCGTCCCACAGATATCCCATCCGCGACGAGACGATCTCCAACAGGGCCCGGCCCAGTCGTCACGGCTGTGTCCGCACCCAGGTCGAGTTCGTCCCGCCCGCCGGTCAGCCGCCGCCGCGCCGTCCTGAGTGCCTCCAACTCCTACTCGTCGTGCGCCGACCCCAGATGCTCGATGTCGCGGGCTCCGCGTCGGGAGCCGTGCAAGATCGGCACCACCGTCGCGCCCAATGCGGTCCACACCCTGCGCAAGTACACGGCACGGGACGATACGCACTGTATTAGTGCGCAAGTTCAGCCGACCCTGTACACGAGCCCACAGGTCACAACCCGAAACGCCAACTAAGACCAACACGTGAGCCAAGTCAGGTTGTGAACTCGACGTAAGCGACCTCGTCCATTCGCCTCAACACGTCGATGCTGTCGAGTCCACGGCGGCACCTCGCCTGGTGAGAGCGCAGGCGCTCACCTCGACCGGCCAGAGGCACAGGTTTACTACAACGCTGACGGCATGGACCGGCGCCCGTCCATGCCGTCAGGCGGATCCCGGCCACCATGGCCGGTGACCTACATCGAGTGAGAAACCGATGATCGACCCGGTGGTGGGAATAACAGACTGGTTGATCGGCGGTGGCCCGATGGGCCGACTGATCCGCGAGAACGGCCGGGCACGCACCCAGCTGAGGCCGATCGTGCTCGACGGGCTGCTGGCGCGCGCTGCCCCACACTGGTCCTGCCAATGAGGTCGCCCTGCTCGCTGCCCGCTATCTGCCCGCGCCGCTGTACCAGCAGCTGCCCGCTCACCCAGCCGGGTGTACTCCGCGCGGTGCGAGCCTGGGCCCGTGTCGGCGCACTCCCCGCCGAACTCGGGAGGCCGCCGTCAACGCCATCGAACACGCCTACGCCACCGCCTGCAGCGCCTCACCTGTGGCGGCGACGGTGCCATCGACGTGCAGTTCGGTCGCTGACGGCGGCAACCCCCGCCAATCAGGACCGCACCACGAACGGAACGCGACACACCACACACGGGGACACGACACACCACACACGGGGACACGACACGCGGGGAAGAGGAGCGGGGAGGCGGGTGAAGGGGGTTAGTCGCGGGGGCGGCGGTGGTAGGCGAGGCCCGCGGCGACCGCGCTGGCTGCCATTCCGATGCCCAGCACCGAGTGCACCCCGAGTTGCGCGGCCCGCCGACCGGTCCGGAACTCCTGAATCCTCCACCCCCGGGTGCGGGCGGTATCCCGAAGATCGGGATCAGGATTCACCGCAACGGCAGTGCCGACCATCGACAGCATCGGGATGTCATTGGACGAGTCGGAATAAGCGGTGCAGCGATATAGGTCGAGTCCCTCTCGGGCGGCCAGCGCCCGCACCGCCTCGGCCTTGGCCGCTCCGTGCAGGATGTCGCCCACCAACCGGCCGGTGTACACCCCGTCTACCGTCTCGGCCACCGTACCCAAAGCACCGGTGAGCCCCAGCCGGCGGGCGATGATCGTGGCCAGTTCCACCGGAGTCGCGGTGACCAACCACACTCGCTGGCCAGCCGCGAGGTGCATGTGCGCCAGCGCGAGGGTCCCCGACCAGATCCGGTCAGCCATCAGCTCGTCGTAGATCTCTTCACCGACGCCGACGAACTCCCGGGTAGATCTACCGGCCACGAACGACAAGGCGTGTTCGCGGTGAGTGCGGATCTCCGCAGTGCTGAGCTCCTTGCCGACCAGTCTGAACTTCAACTGCTGCCAGGCGAACAAGCTGAGCGCCCCAGCGGGAAAGAAATTCCTCGCAGCCAAACCTTTGGCAAAGTAAAAGATCGACGCGCCCCGCATCATGGTGTTGTCGAGATCGAAGAAGGCGGCTGCGGTGAGATCGATCTCTACGTCAGCGGTGGTGGCGCCAAGGAAAACTGATTCTGCGGTGGCTTCCCCGGCAATGGTATCCAGGGCTGCTTTCTCACTGCGGATGTCCTGATGGCACTGTCGTGACATGCCGATCCCGCCCTGATATCGGAGTTGCTAGTCCCTTCCCATCAGTTCCGCTCAGCGCCAACGCGATTACTAGACTGCCTTGACGGCTTCTCCTGAGCAACCAAACAATAAGAAGCTAGTCAATATCCTTGAGGTGGACTGAAGTTGACACCTATCCCGGAGGAAGCAAGCGTGGCTGCAAAATCCAAGGCGGTAGCGGAGCAGCGGGCTGCGGGGAATCGTGCCGAGGCAGAGGCCGCCACTGCTCCGGTTGCAACGGCTCGGATCCATGCTGGCTTGGGTTCGGCAGCACGTTGCCCGGATTGCCAGTGGAGGGCAACTTTGGCGCGTGGCCCGTACCCGGCGCAGCAGGCACCGGAACCGGGCTCGCTGCTGGTGGGGGTAGCAGCACGTTGGGTGGGGTCACGTCGGTAGGCCGGCTCGGCGGGATCGGAACCGGAACATTCGGCAGCGGGACTGCCGCGACCGCGCCGTCTATTGGGACGGGCTTGCAGACGTCCCGGGCTGGCAGCATGCCCAAGTCATCCCGGTTACCGCTGGTGATAGTGGCACAGTTGGAGCGGTGGCTCAGGGCGGAAGCCCGCACAATGATCCGGTCCAGCAGGGCCAGCGTGCTGTCCATCCGAGCGCCGGTTGGCGGCGCCAATGCGGCCCGAACCGCGCTAAGCCGGGTCTTCTGCTGCTCGGCCCAACTCCGCAAGGCAGGCAAGCTAGTCGGCTGACCACTCAATGCCAGACCTGTCAGCAGGCGGGCCCCTGCGGTGGCATCCGAGTCGAAGTCATCCAGTGCCCGCAGGAACTTGGCCTGCCCGGCCGACCAGTTACCGGCCGAGTCGGCTTGGTCCGCCATGATCTCGATCTCGTTGACCCGTGCGCTGGCGAATTCGAGGTGCTTGAGCGCCTTCGGTTGATCACCAAAGGTGAGTCCGAGTTCAGCGGATTCGGCGGTGCGCTTGAAGCTGTACAGCGCATCGCCGGGCACCGCATCGCGGGACAGCAACAGGCTCATACCGGACAGCGACATCAGCAGGCACAACGCCGCCGCCGCGGCCACCACCAACCGTCCCCGAGTGTGGTCTGGAATCCACCGGCGCCGATCGGAGACAACACGCATCGGCAGTACCGGACTGTTGCCTTCGTGGACCACGGAGTTGAACTCCGCCATCACACGCCGGCGCATCCGATCCCGTTCGCTCTGCGTAGGACCGACGCTTGTGCCTACCTGACGCAACGTGGCAGCGATGGCGAGCTCTCGCTGCAAGGCCAAATCGGAGGCATCGCGCATGCCGCTATCCACGGCGCGGGCAAAAGCCTCGTGCTCTTGACCGTCGCTGGGTCGTCCCCCGGATGTGCGCGTCGTCCTCACCGCCTTCGGGCCCTGGGGCCATGTCCCTGGGAGCAACGAGCGGTCTGCCCGGTAGTTACGCCCGGGCGCTGGAGACGGCGGCCGATTGTGATAGTCATCGCAGTCCCTCTGGCAACAGCTGCGCCAGCCTGCGAACCGCCCGATGTTGCAGCGCCTTGACCGCGCCCTCGTTGCGGCCCATCACCGCAGCGGTCTCCGAGACCGACAGGCCCTGCATGAAGCGCAGCATGATGCACTCCTGCTGATCCCGGCCCAGTTGAGCGACGCAGCGCATGAGCTCGGTAGCGGTGGCTTCCTCCACCACTTCGTGCTCAGGGCCGCGGTCATCTGCGCTCGAGTCGAGGATGTCCGCAGTGGTCATTTCCAGTCGGTACCGGCTGGACTTGACGTGGTCGAGAACCAGGTTACGCGCGATGGTGACGAACCACGCCCCGACGTCGCGACCCTGGTAACTCACCGAGGAGATCCGCCGCAGCGCGCGGAGGAACGTCTCGCTGGTGAGGTCTTCAGCGAGGGGACGATCACCGACCCGGAACAGAATGAACCGGAACACGACATCGACATACCGGTCGTAGAGCTGCCCGAAGGCAGCCTGGTCGCCCTGCTGGGCGGCCCCGACAAGCTCCCACGCCGCGGTATCGACCTCTGCGGCAGCGGGCTCTGCGGCAGCGGGCTCGGCGGTGCTGGCAGTCCCCGTGACGTGATCCACGTTCGTACTGCTCGGATCCGATGTGCTCTGATCCGGGATCGGTGTGTTGGGGCGGGCGAACCTCACGCGATCAGGCTCGATGTTCGACCCTGACGCTCGACGCGGCGCCAGCGTGCCAGTGCGGGTCGGCCCCGGAGTTCTGAGGACCATCTCGGTTGCGGCATCAGCCACTCCTCGATCGCTCGTGCGAACCGTTCGGGTCATCTCCTCGGCTGGAGCGTGCGGAAGCATACGACGGCAGCGCGCTACGCGGTGCACCTCCTAGGCTGCGCACAGTAGGTAACTGGTGTACGGCCTTGGTTTGAGGTCGCTGTAGGTCACGGTCTGCTACCCAGTCCAACCGCCGTCGTGGCACGCTGGCTGCATGCGGCACGAGGTCACCTTGCTGGTGCGGGAGCACTGTCCTGCCTGCGCAACGGCGCGCGAGCATATCTCCCGGATCTGTGCCGAGCTCGACGTGCCGTGGCGCACCACCGACGTCGACGCCGACCCGCAACTGCGGGCCGAGTACGGCGACCGGGTGCCGGTGATCCTCGTCGACGGGCGGGAACACGGATTCTGGACGGTGCAGGAGCACCGCCTACGGGCGGCGCTGCAGGGGTAAGCACCGCCGTGATGTGATCTGGCGATCGAACCTCGCGCAGGTTGGTACCCGAACGGGCAGGCATGACATCGACTCGGTTATCCGTCCCGGCGGCCGTTGTGATCGGGCTGCTGTCGATAGCCGCGGGGTTAGCGACGGGCCACCTGGTGGGCGCGCTGATCTCGCCGAGTGCCTCGCCGCTGCTCGCCGTGGGCGCCACCGCGATTGATCTCACCCCGACCTGGCTCAAGGACTTCGCAGTCCGCACCTTCGGCACCTACGACAAGGTCGTTCTGCTGTCGGGCATGGCCGTGGTGATCGCGTTGATCGGAGTTGTGGGCGGCCTGATCTCCCGGCGTTCCCGGACTCCCGGGTTGGTGCTGATCGGGGTGCTCGGCCTGATCGCCGTGGTGGCAGTGCTCTCCCGTCCTACCGCGGGAACGTACGACGGCCTCGCCCCACTGGTGGCGCTGATCACCAGCGCGGGCACCTTTGTGGGACTGCGCCGCCTGGGCCAGCTGAGCAATCCGGAGCCTGGGGGTTATCCGGAAGTGGGGGACCGGCCGGCGGCCGGGGACGGCTCCGCGCGAGTTCCCCGCCGCGCGATGCTTGCCGGATCGGCGGTGGTTGCCGCCGGTGCTGGCGTCGCCGCGGCCAGCGGCCAGCTACTGGTCGGGCGCAGTGGCGTCGAAGCCTCCCGCCAGGCGATGCGGCGGATCATCCCAACCGTACCGGCGCCGCCGATCCCGTCCGGGGCAGACTTCGCCGCCGACGGTTCGCCGACCTTCATCACACCGAATCGGGACTTTTACCGGGTGGACGTCAACCTCACCCTGCCGCAGCTGCGTGCTGAAGATTGGCGGCTGCGCATCCACGGCATGGTCAACCGGGAGATCACGCTGACGTTCTCGGATCTGATGTCGCGGGCGCTGATCGAGCGCCCGCTGACCATGACCTGCGTGTCGAACGAGGTCGGCGGCCCCTACATCTCCACCGCCAACTTCACCGGCGTGCTGCTTGCCGACATCCTCGCCGAAGCGGGCGTGCAGCGTGCCGCCGAGCAGGCGTTCAGCACCAGCGTCGATGGCTGGACCTGCGGCACGCCGACCGCGGCTCTCACCGATGCCGGCCGTAATGCGATGCTGGTAATCGCCATGAACGGTGAACCGCTGCCGGTCGAGCACGGCTTTCCGGTCCGGCTGGTGGTCCCCGGCTTGTACGGTTTCGTGTCCGGCACCAAGTGGATCACTGATCTGGAGCTGACCACGTTCGCCGCGCGGCAGGCGTACTGGTTGCAGCGCGGCTGGGGGCAGCGAGCGCCGATCAAGACGATGTCCCGGATCGACAGTCCGGGGCCCTTCGAACGGGTCAGCCCCGATACGACGATCACCGGCGTCGCCTGGGCGCAGACCCGTGGCATCGAAAGGGTTGAGGTACGCCTCGACCACGGCCGGTGGCAACCCGCCGAGTTGTCGACTGAAGTCAGCGTGGACACGTGGCGGATGTTCCGGCTGCGCGGCCGGTGGACGCCGGGTGCCCATGTGGCTGAGGTTCGTGCAACAGACAAAACCGGATACACCCAGACCCCAGACCGAGCGGCCCCCATCCCCGACGGCGCCACTGGATGGCACTCGGTAGAGTTCACCGTCCAATGACCACGGCTGTCTAATGAGGACATGTTCGATGCAGCAAGAATGTTTCCTTTTCGTATCTGCGGTGGTGAACCCAGCGTCGCCGATTACCGAAGAAACATCTGTGAGGCCCGGACAAGCCGGGCGTGGTGCGATGAGGAGTTGAGAACGAGTTGAGGAAGATTCAGCGGCTGGCCGCAATTGGCGCTGTGGCGGCGCTGACCGCCGTAGTGGGCGCATGTACCAACTCGCAGCAGCCGGCTACCGGGAATCAAGCTTCCGCACCAGCCAGCGAGTCGGCTCCGCCGAGCTCCGAGGCGACTGCACCCACGGGCAGCGGCGTTACCAAGATCAGTGACATCTTCGGGCCGGCCTGCGATCAGGTCCCCAAGGAGGGTCCCGGCTCGGCGCAAGGCATGGTCAACGACCCGGTGGCTACCGCGGCTAGCCACAACCCGCTGCTGACTACTCTGACCAAGGCGATCAACGCCACCAACCTGGCAGACACCCTGAACAGTGCCCCGGATCTGACCGTCTTCGCTCCGGCTGATCCGGCGTTCCAGGCTTTGGAAGCCCAGCATCCGGGCATCCTCAAGGAGCTGACCACCGCTCCGGATGTGGCCTCGCCGAACAGCAAGCTATCCAAGATCCTGACCTACCATGTGGTCGGCAAACGCTACGACGCCGCCGGTCTCGTGCAGGCGGGCACGGTAGACAGCCTGGAAGGCGCCAAGATCAAAATTGGTGGCACCGCCGCGGCGCCGACGGTGAATGGCGCAACGGTATTGTGCGGCAACATTCCCACTAAGAACGCCACCGTCTTCATCATTGGGCAGGTACTGTCGCCGCCGGCGTCGTAACGGATTCGTCGCCTGGCTCATCCCTAAGACATCCCAGCCACTACTCCTCAGGGGCGACTCCACCTATGGAGTCGCCCCTGAGGTA
>DASQVU010000296.1:0-9669 GCA_035640615.1 Pseudonocardiaceae bacterium | reverse complement strand
GTGCCGGCGCTCAGCGCCACGCAGGCCGCCAGCACCGGCACGATCCAGCCCTACCACGGAGCTGAGCACCGCCAAGCTGCTCAATGCAGCGGTCACCGCAGTGCCGGAGGCGCCGGTGATGAATCCGGCGAAAATCGTGGTGTAGATGCGCGCGTACACGTGGAATGCCAGCTCACCCATGACCGCGGTGAAGATCGCCACGGCGGCGGCGGTGGCCACCGCGTAAGCATCAGCGTGAGGGAAGCGACCACCAGGCCGGTCGGGTGCTGCCGGGCTAACGCCCAACCGACATCGACCAAGTTCGGCGCGCCCGTGCTGCCGTAGAGCATCGCGATGCCCATCAGCATGGCGAAGGCACCGGCGAACAACACCACTCACCAGGCAAATAGCCGCGCTGGTCGCGGTCGCGGAATACGGGCCTGCTTGCCCACTGGGATCGCCGTTCTGCCGGCCTCGGGTGGCGCGCGCACCATTCCGCTGCGCTGTGCGCCGCGGAGTACCCCCTAATCCGGTGCCTACACCAGCCACGGCAAACCGTTTACTTCCCCCGGCCGGTGGCTATTTCGCAGGGGAAATCACGACGACAGGGGTAATCCATGGCGCAACACCGAAAGGTCGCTGTTGTGACCGGTGGCTCGGCCGGCGTGGGTCGCGCCACCGTCTGCGAGTTCGCCGCCCGCGGCTACGACGTCGCGATCCTGGCTCGCGGCGGTGCCGGGCTCGACGGCGCAGCCGCCGATGTCCGCTCCCGCGGCCAGCGCGCGCTGCCGCTCGCCGTTGATGTGGCGGATCACGAGGCGGTGGAGCGAGCAGCGTCCCGAATCGAGTCCGAGCTGGGCGAGATCGATGTCTGGGTCAACGTCGCCTTTGTTGGTTCGCTGGCATTCAGCTGGGAGACCAGCATGGCGGAATTCCGCAGGATCACCGAGGTCACCTACTACGGGCAGGTGCACGGCACGTTAGCCGCGCTGGCCCGGATGCGGCCACGGGACCGTGGGGTGATCGTCAACGTCGGCTCGGCGATGGCTTACCGCTCGATCCCATTGCAGGCGCCATACTGCGGTGCGAAGCATGCGGTGAAGGGCTTCACCGAATCGGTGATGACCGAGCTTGCCCATGAGCACAGCAAGGTGAAGCTGTGCATGGTGCAGCTGCCCGGTCTGAACACCCCGCAGTTCAACTGGAACCTGTCCAAGATGCCCCGCCACCCAATGCCAGTGCCGCCGATCTTTCAGCCCGAACTGGCCGCCCGGGCGATCGTGTTCCTGGCCGAGCACCCGCGCCGCAACATGTGGGTCGGGATCGCGACCGCCTACACGATCCTGGGGGAGCGGCTGGCGCCCAAGCTACTCGATCTTTACCTCGGCAAGACGGGAGTGAAGTCGCAGCAAACCGATCAGGACGCTCCCCGGCTCGGGTCGAATGTCTTCGAACCTCAAGATCAGGCACACGACCAAGGCGCGCACGGCGCATTTGACGCCAAGGCGCACGGCCGGGACCCGGTCTCTTGGGCCTCGATGCACCGGGCCGCTCTGCTCTCCGGCGCGGCAGGTCTCACTGCCCTCGCCGGCGCGGCCTGGACCCTGGCCCGGCGCTAGCGCAGAGCTCATGACGATCGTCCGGGAGAACGGTTACCTGCGACTGAGCAGCTACGGGCTGCTCGCCGACGGTCACGCCGGCGCTTTGGTGGCCGCCGATGGTTCGGTGGACTGGTTCGCCGCACCGCGATTGGATGCACCACCGGTGTGTGCGGCCCTGCTGGACCCGGACCATGGCGGCGAGATCACTCTGGCACCCACCGTCGACTACCGAGCCACGCAGCGCTATATCGACGACACCATGGTGCTGGAGACCACCTTCTGCACCGAAAGCGGCACTGTTGTAGTCACCGACGCTCTCACCGTCGGGGCTGCCGGTGAGCTGCCGTGGAGGGAGCTGGCGCGGCGGGTGGACGTGAAGTCCGGGCACGTGCCGATGCGCTGGCAGGTCCGTCCAGGGCACCGCCTTGGCAGGGCACGTCCGTGGGTGCACCGCCGCAACGGGGTACCTGTGTTCGAGGCCGGCCAGGTACAGCTGGCGGTCCTCACCGATGCGGTGGGTACCGCCCAGATCACCGATCAGGAAGCCGGGGCGCAGTTCGTGGCCCGTCGCGGTGAGCGCGCGTTGCTAGCGGTGATCGTGACCGAGCGGGAGCCACTACGGCTGCCGAAGGTTGCGGAGGTGCACGCGCGCATCGACCTGACCGGCGATCGGTGGCGTCGCTGGAGCGCCAACATCAGCTACGACGGCCCGCATCCCGACGCGGTGCGCCGCAGCGCGCTGACCCTCAAGGCGCTGACGCTCGCCCCGTATGACGGCATCGCCGCGGCGTTGACCACCTCGCTGCCCGAGAAAGTCGGCGGGCAGCGCAACTTCGATTACCGCTTCGGCTGGGTGCGCGACGCTTCTTTCGCCCTGGACGCGATGATTCGGCTCGGTCTGTCTGAGGAGGTGCACGCGGCGCTGTCCTGGCTGCTGCGCGCGGTGCAGCACACCGCTCCCGACGTGCGCGCGCTCTACACCCTGGGCGGTGAACCGGCTCCCGCTGAGATGACATCCCACTCCGATCTGCCCGGCTACCGCGGCTCCAGCCCCGTGCACGTCGGCAACAGTGCCGCCAGCCAGACCCAACTGGGCAGCTTCGGTGACCTCATGGACGCGGCCTGGCGTTACACCACTCAAGACGGCTACCTGGACGCGGCCAGCGCCGCCAGCCTGGCCGCCTTGGCGGACCGCACCTGTGACCTCTGGCGCGGTCAGGACGCCGGGATCTGGGAACTGGGCACCAATGAGCACTACACGATCTCCAAAATCGGCTGCTGGGTGGCGCTGGACCGTGCGATCCGGCTGGCCGATGCCGGCCAGCTCACCAGCCTGCACGTGGACCGCT
The DNA here is from genome assembly GCA_035640615.1 of Pseudonocardiaceae bacterium. Classification (GTDB taxonomy): domain Bacteria; phylum Actinomycetota; class Actinomycetes; order Mycobacteriales; family Pseudonocardiaceae. Next base: position 6,740 of record DASQVU010000296.1, on the reverse strand, counting down.
GGCGGTGGGAGCGGCAGGCGATCCGCCGCTGGATCGAGCAGCACTGCTGGTCGCCTGCCAAACAGGCGTTCACGTTCTACGCCGGCACCGATGAGCTCGACGCGGCCGTCCTGCTCGCGGCCCGCACCGGCTTCTTGGCCGGCGACGACCCCCGGCTATCCAGCACGATAAACGCCATCCGCGCCGAACTCGGCGCCAAGGGGCCGCTGCTGTACCGCTACTCCGGCATGGCGCAACAGGAGGGCGCGTTCCTCGCCTGCACCTTCTGGCTCATCGAGGCGCTCACCCACGCCGGCCGGCTTGACGAAGCAGCGGCCCACCTAGATGACGTCATGACGTACGCCGGTGACACCGGCTTGTACTCCGAAGAGGTTGATCCGGACACCGGCGAGCTGCTGGGGAACATCCCGCAGGCGCTCACCCACCTGGCACTGATCGGTGCCGCCACCGCCCTTGCCAGACAAGGTGGTGGCTGACGGGTGCCGTGACGTTCTAGCGGCCGCGCGCGTCGATCAGGCGCCACACTCCGTAGACCACAGCTGCGACGATAACCAGCCACAGCAGGAACAACATGGCATACGAGATATCCATGGTCATGATGATCCCCGACCTATTTCCCCTGGTAATGTCCCTTACAACGGGCTGATACCCCATGCCGGCTGGCCCAAACGACGTCGATATCCGGCGCCTGAGCACCTGTGACCGGGTGACATCTTCAGCTTCTGATCCGTTTGCCCGATCGGTCAGCGGGAACGCCTTCGGTACCGGTCGTCGCGGTGAGCGGAGGCGTTGGTGCTCGTTTACCTGCTGGTCACCATCGCCGCGTTGGTCGTTGCGGTAGGGGAGGTTATCCAGCAGCGCTCGGCCGCCCAGGCTCCTCCGGAACACAATCTGTCGATCCGCTTGTTGCTGTGGCTGCTACACCGGCCTCAATGGTTGGCCGGGCTCGCCGCGTCCACCGCCGGCAACATCATCTTCGCGACCGCGGTGGGGCGCGGCAACTTAGCCCTGGTCGAAGCGGTATTCGTAGTACGGCTGCTGTTCGCGGTGATCCTTGCCGCGCTCTGGGGACGTCACCGGGTACCCGCCCGGGATCTACTTGGATCCTTGGCCATCAATGCCGGACTTATCGCTTTCCTGCTCGCCGGGCACCCGTCCAAAGGGCACAGCGGCCAGATACCCGACTTGAGATGGCTGATCGGCGGGGGCGCCGTCGTCATCGCGGCGTTGGTGTTGACCGCGCTCGCCCGCCGCTCATCCCCGGTGCCGAAGGCGGCCCTGCTGGGTGTCGGCGCCGGGCTGCTGTTCGGCTTGCAGGCCTCGCTCACCCAGAGCGCACTCCGGATGCTCAGTCACGATGGCGTGGTCGCGTTACTGGCGAGCTGGCACGGCTATGCGGTGGCTGCGGTGGCAGTGGTGGGCATGCTGTTGATGCAGAGCGCGTTCGAGGCGGCGCCGCTGACCGCGTCCTACCCCGGGGTCGTGACCGCGGAGCTGATCAGCGGAATCATCATCGGCATCGTGGTGCTCGGAGGCGCGGTCCGACTTGGTCCCACCCATCTGGCCATCGTGGTCGCCGGATTACTCGTCATGATCGCTGGGATCTACCTGCTGACGACCTCACCGCTGGTCACCGGCCAACTCGACGAACTGGTGCGCCGCCAGGATGTCGGGGCAGCGCTGCGGATCGAGCAACGGCTCGCCCGCGAGTTGCACCGTGCCGACCGCATCGTCGCGCGCGCTCATCGGCGCGGCGAGGGCGGCCGGCGGCTGCAGCGTGAACTGGCGCGGATCGATGCCGGTATCGACCGGCTCTGCCGCCTGCAGGAAGACATCCGCCGGCATCGGCAGGCAGAGCAGGAACGGCTCCCTGAGCTGTCACAAGATCAGCAGCAGCAGATGGCTGAGACGCACCGCGCGCTTATCGAGCAGGAACGCACCATTGATGAGCAGGCCCGCCGGCTCCAGCAGCAGATCGCCACGCTCACCCGGCGGGCCAACCAACCGACCGTGGTCGCCGACTCGCCACCGTGATCTGTTTAGTTGCCGCTGGTCGTTACCGCGGTTCCAGGTTCCTGGGCGGCCTGCTTACGCTCCTTCTCCTCGACTTGCTGCTGGCGGTGCACGGCGCTGGAGGTGTCCAGCGCCACGATGCCGATGATGAGCAGCGCTAGGCCTGTTGATGCGCCGGCCAGGCCCCACCAGCTGGTGCGGATCGGCTCTTTGAACAGCCCGACACCCAGCGCAATGGCCACCGTGGGCAGCACCGCGTCCATTACCGGCATGCTCGCCGCCAGCGGGCCGGCTTGGTAGGCGTTCTGCACGAGATACAGCCCGAGAAAGCTGGCGATGATCAGCGCGTAGGACTGCCAGTGGAGGAATACCCCGAGCTTGTCTCGCTCCAGCGCGCTGATGGTGGCCTTGTAAAGCGCGGACTGCAGCGCCATCGTCGAGGCGCCGGCGAGCGCGAACAGCGATGCCTTGGCTGGACCGGTGACCTGGCGACCGATCAGCACGGCCAGTGCCACGAGCACGGCGATCCCGCCTAGCGCGTAGGCCCACAGCGAAATAGGTACCAGCGGGTTCGCCTTGCGAGGATGCGCCGAGACGATACCGATGGCGAGCCCGGCAATGATGACGAGTACGGAAATCCATTCCCGGCGCCCCAGCTGGATCCCGCGCAGCTTCGCCGAGATCGGCACCGCGAACAGCAGCTCGGAAACAACCAGTGGTTGGACCAGTGCCAGCGGACCGAACGCCAGTGCTACCGCCTGGAATCCGTAGGACAGCACGGCGGCGCCGATGCCGGCGAGCCAGGTCTTGTTATGCGCCAGTGTGGCCAGCATGCGCAGCGAGAACCGCTCGTTGCTGGGCCGGGTGCTGGCCGCGCGCTGTTGCAGCACGCCGGTCGCGGCCAGGGCCATCCCGGCGGCGATCGCGGCGAACGCCGAAATGAGGATTGACCCCATATTAAGAGCCGAACCTGCAACGGATCTTTGGCGGCTTCAGGCCCCATCTGGGTACCGGCTTACCCGTCTGCGCGGTGCGGTAGATGCGCTTTCCGCGCAGCACGATCCCGTCGTTCAGCTGGTTCGTCACGTTCCCCCGCCCTACAGGTCCAGGCACTCCCTGCGACCCGGGCTGAATACCCAGATAGCCAGCAGAAGAACTCGGCGTTCATCGAACAACCCGAACGTCGTAGTGATCTGCGCCACAGCTGCCGGCAAGGCCGGCAGCCCCAAACGTGCCTATGCACGACCATCCACCGGGTACGCCGCGCCGGGGTCCTCGGTGCATTGTTGATAACGGGTGGTGAGCTCACCGATGCATAAGCTGCGGCAAGCGCCTCCATCGTGAGCGGCTCAAGCGCCCCTGCCGCCGTCGAGATCCCGGTAGGGCTCGGTCCGGAGGCTGTGATCATTGATCCAGCTACCCGCTGCGCGCTAGTCGCCTGCGCGCGCGGTAACAGCCTGGGCGTGCTCAACTTGGATCGCAACGAGGTTATCCAGGAGCTAGCGGTGGGTGCCGAGCCCATCGTCGTGCTGTACGACCCGCTGTCCGAGCGGGCCTTCACGGTGAACGCCCGCTCGGACAGCGTCACCGTCGTCGATGCGCGCACCTGGCGGGTGAGCGGCACGATCCCGGTGGGTCGATACCCGGCTGGTGGTGGGATCTACCCGCAACGCCGCAAGGCCTACATCGGCAACACTGCTGAGGCCACCGTGAGCGTTGTGGATCTGGACCGGCTGGCGGTGACCGCCACCGTGAGTGCCAGCTCGGCAGCGGGGCATGTCGGTATCGATCCGGTCCGCGACCGCGCCTACTGCGTGAACTTCGGCGCCGGCTCCCTCACCATGATCGACGGTGAGTCGGATGGCGTGATCGGTGCGATCCAGGTTGGCGAGGCTCCGTGCAAGATGGTGGTGGATGCCGCGCGCGGGCTCGGCTATGTGTCCAACTCCCTCGCGGGCACCATTGCCGTGATCGACCTCCACGGCTGCGCCGTCGAGGAGACGATTCCGGTGCACCGCGCTCCGGTTGGTTTGACCGTCAGCCACGACGGCCAGTGGATCTACGTGGCGAACCGGGGTGCGGGCACGATCAGCGTCGTCGACGGGCTCACCCGCCGCGAAACGGGCCGAATCGCGGTAGGCGCAGCCCCGGGCGATGTCGCCGCCGACCCGGTCACCGGAGCGCTTGTGGTATCCAACGCGGGCAGCAACTCCGTCACCGTGCTCGGTACCCACCTCGGTCAGCCGTCCATCAGGCGCCCTGACGGTGGGCATCCGCTCATCGGCGCACCGCTGCCGGATTTCCAGCTGCCCGATATGCGCACGGGTCGACTCCGGACGAAGGCCGAGTTTATCGGCAAGCGATACATCCTGAATTTCTTCGCCAGCTGGTGAGGCCCCTGCAATGCGGAAGCAGTCCTGCTGGAGCAGGTCCGCCGCCGTGCCGGCCGGTTCGGCCTGGACATCATCAGCGTCAACGTCTGGGAACACCACAACGCGCGCCACGAAGCCCAACACTTCTGCGATGTGCACGGTCTCGATCACCCCGTGCTGCTTGACCACACCGGCGAGTACGCCCGGCGGCTGGGAGTCCACGGCGTCCCGATGAACATCCTCGTTGATCAGCGCGGGATGGTGCGTGCGGTGGGTGCCACGACCCCGGAGGAGATCCGGGCGGCGCTCACCACGTTGTTCACCGGGCCCTAGCCACGGACGTGGCCAACGCTGGCGCGCGCGTTCAGCCGGGCTTAGCCCTAGGTGGTCATGCGTTCCTGGAGAAAGGCGAGGGTCCGGCGAAGCACCCGCGAGACGTGCATCTGCGAGAGGCCGACCTGCTCGGCGATCTGAGTCTGGGTGAGTTGGTGGAAAAATCGCAGGATCAGGATCACGCGTTCGCGTGGCGGGAGCTCAGCGAGCAATGGACGCAGCGTTTCGCGGTCGTCAATGAGGGACATCTGGCTATCCAGCTCACCGATGTAGGTCGCGGGGGTGTCCCCGCAGCTGAGCATCTCATCCAACGATGCGCTTCGGTACGCTTCCCCGGCGTGCAGCGCTTCAAGCACCTTCGAGGTGGGCAGCCCCAGCCGGTCTGCGATCTCGCTGGGTCGCGGAGATCGGCCCAATTGCTGGGACAGTTCCGCCAGTGTGGTCCGGATGGCCATGCTCAAGTCCTTGACTCGGCGCGGTACCCGGGTCGACCAGGCGTGGTCGCGAAAGTATCGGCGTAGCTCGCCGGTGATCGTGGGAACTGCGAAAGACAAAAAATGCGAGCCGCGCGCGGGTTCGAAGCGGTCCACGGCGTTGACCAGGCCCACGGTGGCAACCTGTATCAAATCCTCCAGCGGCTCGCCGCGGCCGGCGAAGCGCCGGGCGATGTGCGCGGCCACCGGAAGGTAACCGCGGATCACCGTATCGCGAAGCCGCTGCCGTTCGGGATCGTCGGAGGGCAGCTCGGCGTAGCGTCGCTGCAGCAGTAGCAGGGCCGTATACTCGTCCTGGTCTGCCTCGTGAGGCTGCGGCACACCCGTAACCCGACTTGGATCGGCTTCGTCCCGGTCGGTATCTGGTGGCAAGATCTCGAACAGGCGATCCAGCCCGGTGATTTCCAGTGACCGAGCTACACCCTGCCGGTGCGGGGCTCTCAGTTGCAGCGTGGTGCCCTGCTGCGCGGCCGTGTGCCTGGCATTGATCAGTACTGACAGCCCGGCGGCGCCCAGAAACGTGACGCGACTCAAGTCGATGATCAAGCGTGCCGGGCGAGCGGCGAGCACCCCGCTGAGGTGCTCATCGAGCGGTGACTCGGTGAGCTTGTCGATCTCACCGATCACGGAGACGACGACCGCAGGATCGAGCTGGTTTACCACGACCGCGAATGGTTCGGTGCCGGCTACGCAGCTGGCAACGTCTCCACCTGGTGGGGACCAGCTTTCCAACGGGGGCGATCGATCGGCGCCCACATCACCCCCCGCAGTCCGATGAGACTCGTGCCCAGCCCGAAGCTAGTCGCACACTTCCGGGGCCTACTACGAATATCCGGGAAAACGGTCACGCAAACGTTGCGCCTAAACAACAATTGGGACCCGAACACAGCACGCCCGGAGGAACGGGTATGGCCCAACTGGCGGAGGTGATGTGTGTCCGGGCAACCACGGCAGCGGGCCGGCAGTGCCCATGCAGCGTCATGGCCTGAGCCTTGCTGCGCGGTTTGGGTGGCGCCGTGCGTAGCAGTCTCGGATGGTGCGGTGACGAGGTCGACGGCAGTATCCGGACCGTCAGCGTGGCCTGCCTGGCCAACCCGGTGGTAGCGGTGTCAAAGTGGATCGGCTTTCTGCTTAGCGGCTCGTCGGCGCTGTTGGCCGAATCGCATGGATGGGTCGTCATTTGCCGTCGCATCAAGCAGGCACGAACGGAAAAGGGTGACCGTGGCTACTGGCAATACATCCAGCTGTCGGAAAACCCGAAGGTGCCGGTGGTGGTGCTGGAAGACAGCGCAGCGCTGGTCGGTCTGTTCTTTGCCTACCTCGGTGTGGGGCTGACCGTGTTGACCGGCAACCCGGTTTTTTGACGCGACTGCCAGCATCCTCATCGGCCTGTTGCTTGCCGGGGTCTCTTTCATTCTCGCCCGCAGGATGATGAGCCTGCTGATCGGTGAGGCGGCGATGCGGAGGACGAGGATCAGATCCACCGCGCCCCTTACCGAGCACGGCAACGTATGTCGCGTCATTTATT
>DASQVU010000295.1:0-5857 GCA_035640615.1 Pseudonocardiaceae bacterium | reverse complement strand
CGCATAGACCGGATCAAGAATCTGGACACGGCTACCCCATCCTTGACTGGGGCGCTGCTGGAACAGCCCCGCGGAGTCCCGGTCGCCGTCCGGCAGGTTGTACAGGTTCGACTCCTGCAGTGCCGCCGCGAGCGCGATCGTCACGGCGTGATCGGGCATACCCAGCCGGATGCCTACCGCGGCGATGGTCGCTGCGTTGTTGGCCTGCTCTCCCGACAACGTGAAGGTCACCGGGGCGTCAGACGCCGAGTCCAAACTTACCGTGACCGTGCAGCCCGGCGTCCGGCCGAGATTGCGCAGAAAAGGCCACGCGGCCACCGACGCAGCAACGAGGACCACGATCACTGCCAGGGTGATCAGCCTCCTGCGAGGTTTCCACACGGCGGTCTCTCTTCCGCGCTACTTGCTCGATCATGCCGTGACTCGACGACACCAATGTGACTCGGTGATACGCACGTCGGTACGGTCGAGTTCACGGCACGTTCGCAAGGACCACCAATGATCAGGTAGTCGTGGTGTAACCGCACAGCCCGACAGCGAAGCGGCCCGCAACCTGCTCGGCGGTTTCAGCAAGCCGGTGCCGACGCGGAGTGCTGCGGCACCGGTTGTGGTGACGACAAGTGGTCCGCGGCAGCCTAGGTTGTCGAGCAAGCCACCCGGAAAGTACTGCGGGGCCGTTCGGTGCCGCGCAACCAGTCCTGGTGTGGCCGGGATCGGACTGGTGATCGAGAGGAGAATCCCAGCATGCCGAGCGCACCCAGTGGACTGCATCACGTGACCGCGATCGCCACCGATCCGCAACGCAACACCGATTTCTATCTCACGCTGGGGTTACGGCTGGTCAAGGTGACGGTCAACTTCGATGCCCCGGATACGTACCACCTTTACTTCGGTGGCGAGTCGGGCCAGCCCGGCACGCTGATCACATTCTTTCCGTGGCCTGGTGCGCCGCGCGGGCGGCGCGGGACGGGGCAGGCCACCACGGTGTCGTTCTCCGTACCGGAGGGTTCGCTGGGCTGGTGGCGGGACCACTTGCAGGCCCATGCGATCGAGGCGGGGGCCGTCGCAACCCGGTCGGACGAAGAGGCGTTCTCGGTACGCGACCCCGACGGGCTGGCCCTGGAGCTGGTCGCCCATACCCAGCCCGAGTTGCCGTCGGCGTGGGAAGACGGGCCGATCCCGCCCGAGCACGCTATCCGCGGCCTGCATTCAGTCACGCTGACCGAGTCCGGCTATGAACGCACCGCTGAGCTGCTGACCGGCACGTTAGGTTTCCGGCTCGCGGCTGAGCACGGCGACCGCGTCCGGTTCGCCACCGGCGAGGGCGGTGCCGGGTCCCTGGTCGACGTGCTATGCCGTCCGGAGGCACCGCAAGGGCTGGTGGCCGCGGGGACGGTGCACCACATCGCCTGGCGCACCCCCGGTGAGGCCGAGCAGGTCGAGTGGCGCAACGTCCTGCTGGGGCAGGGACTCAACGTCACCCCGATCATCGATCGGCAGTACTTCCACTCGATTTACTTCCGGGAGCCCGGTGGCGTGCTGCTGGAAATCGCCACCGACCCGCCGGGATTCACCATCGACGAACCGCTAATGAAGTTGGGCCGGGCGTTGAAGCTGCCGCCGTGGCTGGAGCCGTCCCGAGCCGAGATCGAACAGGCATTACCCACCCTGAAGGTCCCCGGTCCCGAGGAGGAACTGGTCCTCGGCGGCGCCGGCGAGGAAGGCAGCACATGAGTACCAGTGGGGTGGAGGCTTTTGCCCACCGATTCATCCCGGCTCGCAGCGCTGGTGCGCTGACCTTGCTGTTGCTGCATGGCACCGGCGGGGACGAAAACGACCTCCTCGAGCTCGGCCACGCCCTGGATCCGCAGGCGGCACTGTTGTCGCCCCGCGGCCAGGTCACCGAGCGGGGCGCGAACCGGTGGTTTCGCCGCCTAGCCGAGGGCGTCTTCGACACCGATGACCTGATCGCCCGCACCGACCAGCTGGCCGCCTTCGTCACCAGCGCCACCACCCACTACGGGCTGGATGCCGCTCGCCTGGTTGCGGTGGGGTTTTCCAACGGCGCCAACATCGCAGCCACGCTGCTGTTGCGCCACCCGCGGCTGCTGCGGGGCGCCGTGCTCTTCGCCCCGATGGTTACCCTGACCGACCCGCCGATGGCCAACCTGTCCGGAGTAGGAGTGTTCCTCGCTGCGGGCCGCGCCGACCCCATCGCACCACCCGAACAGGCTCAACGTCTCGCCGAACAGCTCATCGAACGGGGCGCGGCGGTCGAGCTGCGCTGGCACCCCGGCGGGCACGGGATCGACCGACACATCCTCGCCCAGGCCACCACCTGGCTGGGCAAGCTGCGGGCAGCGACCGGCACCGCCGCCTTGCCCTGAACTCCGCATCCGTCTCATCACGCAGGCTCTCGATATCTGAGCAGTCCTGCGCTGGTCCACCGGGTCGGCGCCCGCCGATACCATCGTCCAGCACGCAGAACCGCAGTGTGCCGCCGGATGCTTCGGTGTTGCCCTCGACGACCTGATCGCCGCTTGTTGTAGCGCGTCGGCCAGTCGCGCCGCCTCACGACATCGGGTTCGATGCTTGGGTCAATGCGCTGACCTGCTGCTGGCTTAATTCCAGGTTCGCCGCCTGCACCAGGCCGGCCAGTTGCTCGGTGGTGCGGGCGCTGGCGATCGGAACGCTCACCGTGGGCTGTGCCCGCAGCCAGGCCAGCGCGACGGCGGCCATCGAGACGTGGTGTGCCTCGGCGACCTGCTCCAGCACGCCCAGCACCCGTTCTCCGCGCTCGTCGAGGTAGGCCGAGGCCCGCTGGGCCCGGGCACTGTCGACCCGGGCACCGGCACGGTATTTGCCGGTCAAAAACCCCATCGCCAACGCGAAGTACGGCAGCACCGCCAGCTTGTGCTCGGCGGCGACTCCGGCCAGCTGCGACTCGTAGTCGCGTTCCATCAAGTTGTACTGGGTCTGCAAGGCCACATAGTGGGCCAGACCCTCGCGCTGCGAGGTCTGCAGCGCCTGGCGTAGCCGTGGCGGGCTGTAGTTGGAGGCACCGATGTAGCGCACCTTGCCCTCACGCACCAGCGCGTCCAAGGCGCCGAGTGTCTCTTCCAGCGGGGTGGACTGATCGTCTCGGTGGGTGTAGTACAGGTCGATGTAGTCGCTGCCCAGCCGGCGCAAGGAGTCCTCGGCCGCCGCGCGAATGTTGTTCGCGCTCAGGCCGGGCCGCCGGTCCCACAGGCCGACCTTGGTGGCGATCACCACGTCGTCTCGCCGGCCGCGCTTGGCCAGCCACCGCCCGATGATGGTTTCCGACTCACCACCGGATTTGCCGGCCGCGCCGGCCATGTAGACATCAGCGGTATCGATGAAGTTCCCGCCCGCCGCGGCGTAGGCATCGAGGACCTCAACGGAGGTTCGCTCGTCCGCGGTCCAACCGAAGACGTTGCCACCCAGACAGATCGGGAACACGTCCAGGTCGGTCATCGCCAGTTTCACAATGTGCACCATGTTCCCCCAACGACTGCCCTGTAACTCGTAGGTTGGCCGCGTCCCTCGCGATCGCAGACTTGTGACCTAGCGGACGAACTGGTCACCGCCGCGACCGCCGACCGCCGTGGTCGTTAACGCACTGGTCGTGCCAGTACCCACCCCGACGGGCACTGGCACGACCGTCAGCGGTGCTAGCCCGGACCTGACTGCCTCCACGGCAGCGCCCGTCCGAGCCAACGGCGGTGCGACACTTCAGGGATGGGCCACGGCGAGCTTGTGATCGCCGGACTGCTGGTGGCCGTTGCGGGCCTGAGTGCGCTCGCTCGGCGCCTGTCGGTGCCGTATCCGATCATGCTTGTGGTGGGCGGCGCCCTGCTCGGATTTGTTCCGGGGCTGCCCGCCGTCCACCTCGATCCTGAGCTGGTGCTGGTCGTATTCCTGCCACCGCTGCTGTACGGCGAGTCAATCTTCGCGAACTTCAACGATCTTCGGGCCAACCTCCGCGCACTTACGCTCAGCACGGTCGGGTTGGTGTTGGTGACGATGTGCGCGGTGGCTTGGGCCGCGCACGTGCTGATTCCGGAGCTGGGGTGGGCCCCCGCGTTCGTCCTGGGAGCGATCGTCTCACCGACCGATCCGCTCGCCGCGGCGACCATCATGCGGCGCCTGGGCGCACCGCGGCGGATGGTCAGCAGCATCGAGGGCGAGGGTCTGTTCAACGACGCGACCGCGCTGGTGGCCTACCGCGCCGCGGTTGCTGCCGTCGTGGTCGGGAGCTTCTCGCTTGCCGACGCCGGCCTGAAGTTCGTCCTTGGGGCCGCTGGCGGCGTGGCGATCGGAATCGCGGTCGGGTGGATCGTGGCTGAGATCCGCAAGCGCACCACCGATGCTCAGGTCAGCATCACCATTTCGCTGTTGAGCGGCTACGCGGCCTTCGTGCCCGCGGATCTCATTGGTGCCTCCGGGGTGCTGGCCACGGTCACCGCCGGTATCTACATGGGCATCCGCGGACCGCAGATTCTGCCGGCTCGCACCCGCCTGCAGGGCTATTTCGTCTGGGACATCCTTGATTTCATCATCAACGCGCTCTTGTTCGTCCTGATCGGGTTGCAGCTTCGCGTCGTCGTCGAAGGGCTGTCGGGTTATTCGGCCAGGACGCTGGGGGGCTACGCGCTGGCGGTAGCCGGGGTGGTCGTGGGCATCAGGCTGGTGTGGTTTTTCACCGTGCCGTACCTGATCCGGGCGGTTGACCGGCGCCCGGCCCAGCGAGCCCGGCGGGTGGGGGCGGGCTGGCGCCTCGTGCTGGCTTGGAGCGGGATGCGGGGGGCCGTTTCGCTCGCGGTGGCGCTTGCGCTGCCGTTCACCACCGCCGCTGGCGCCGGCTTTCCCCAGCGCGACCTTATCGTGTTCCTCACCTTCGCGGTCATCGTCTGCACACTCGTCGTCCAGGGGCTGTCCCTGCCGACGTTGATCCGTTGCCTCGGGGTCAGAACCGATGACAGCGAGGCCGAGGAGGAGATCCGCGCGCGGCTGGTAACAACCAAGGCCGCCATCGCCCAGATCGACGCCCTGGCGGGCGAGGAGTGGACCCGCGACGAGACGGTCGAGCGGATGCGCGCCCTGTACGAATACCGCAGGCGCCGCTTCGCGGCCCGCGCCGGCAAGATTGAGGACGACGGGTACGAGGACCGCTCGCTGGCCTACCAGCAGATGGTGCAACTTGTGCTCAAGGCCCAACGCGACGCCCTGCTGCGCATGCGCAGCAACGGAGACCTCTCCAACGAGACAATGATCCGGATCTTGCGCGAACTCGACCTCGAAGAGTCCCGGCTAGAGATCTGAAGGCATTGCCGTTGGCCTACGCCGCCACCGGGCAGGCTGACCACGAGGTCCCGCACGGGGTTGCTGGGACTACCGGTGGCGCTGCACGACGCGCTCACCGAGACCGACGCCCCCGGGCTTGGCCTGGGAACAGACGAGTTGCCGTAACCCGGCATGGTTCATCAGCCGGTCGGGTCGGCGATGACGATACTGCATTTCGTGCGCCGGGTCTCCCAGCTTCGTACGGGCCCTTTCGGACGGCCGGCTACGACGGAATTGTTCTGGTGCCCGTCGCGAGAGCCCCAGTCACCCCAGCCACTGCCCACATCTCAGTGCACATGCATAGCGGCAAGCGAGCACCATAAACAAGAAACAGCGCCTCGGTAAACGGCGCGGCAAGAATGCGGTGGGGAAGGAAGAAAGCAGCAGCACCGTAGACCATAGCGCTTGGTCGTGCCAGCGAGCCCAAGAAGACAGCCTCAAGCGCAATGCGAATACCAGCGCAGAGCAGCACCAGACGCCCCCGAGCAGGCTT
>DASQVU010000294.1:0-6672 GCA_035640615.1 Pseudonocardiaceae bacterium | reverse complement strand
GTTCGTGATCGTCGACGAGGCACAGTCCCTGGAGCGCAACGTACTGCTCACAGTGTTGTCTCGGCTGGGTACGGGCTCCCGGGTGGTACTCACCCACGACGTCGCACAGCGGGACAACCTGCGCGTGGGCCGCCATGACGGGGTAGCGGCGGTGATCGAGAAGCTGAAGGGGCACCCGCTGTTCGCGCACGTCACCTTGACCCGGTCAGAACGCTCACCGATCGCCGCACTGGTCACCGAGATGCTGGAGGGTTACGCGCACTGAGCTCAGCTGGTAGCTCTTGCAGAGCTACCAGCCCGGGGGTTGGCTGCCGTGAACCGCAGCCAACCTGATGGGTGTGCTCGGCCCGGATGGCACCAAAGCCACCTCGGCAAGAGCGTCGGAGAACGCGTCGAGGGCGTCGATCACCTGCTGGAAGCACCGCGCCGCCTTCTCGTAACACCGTTGCAGGCGGTGCACCGTGCGTACCTGGCGGACCGCGCAGGCAGCAGTATGGCGATCGAGTAACTCCTGCAGGCGCGTCAGGGCGTGCTCCAAGCGGGGCAGGGCTGCGCCGAAACGACCCTCGTGGCAACCGCTCACGACACGCCCGGCAACCAGGGCACCCACAGTTCGCTGGCGCCCTGCGCCGCATGCGGTGAGAGCCTGATCGAAGGCGTCGAGCGCCTCATCGAGGCGGTGCAGGAGCCGGTGTAGCTGTTCGATACTGCACGCCGTCACGGTGTCCCGCCCGCTGTTAACCGCGCGGCGAGCACCGCCAAGCATCTGCTCGCAGACGCCGCGCCAGTCGTCGTAGTGGCCCCGGACGAGCAAGATCCGGGCCAGCCGTACTCCAAGCGCCCAACCGAGCTGATCGGACCCGACTGCATACGCTTGATCGACGGCACTGAGCAGGGCCGCGTATTCCGCGGAGAACCAGCCGGCAGGGTCGGTGACCACTGAGCTGATCACCGATTCGGCGGGACGCCAGCATGTCCCGGCTTCCAGAGGCTGGGTGAACGCGGAGCTGGCCATGGACCGTCCTGCTTCTTCGGCCAATGCCAGCCATCCCCCGAACGCCCGATCCAGCGCAGCGACGCGGCCCGCAGCGCACTCCTGGGCGGCGACGACTTCGCGGGCGTAGGCGCGCAGCAGGTCATGGAAGCGGTAACGCAACCGTCCGGACACATCGCGCCCCGCCACCTCAAGCAGATGGTGGTCAACGAGTGAGTCCATCAGCTCTTCGGCCTGCACCTGGGAGACGTCTAGCAGGGCCGCGGTGACCCATGGCGCGAAGTCCCGGATGGGGAGAAGGCCAAGTAGGCGGAAGGCGCGCCGGGCCATCACGTCGAGCGTGTCGTAACTGCGCGCCAGGCTGGCACGTACCTCCAGATCTCCGAGGCGCAGCGCGTCCAGCCGAGTGTCCTCGCTGGCCAGCGCAGCTTCGAGGCGGGACAGCGGCCAGTGCGGTCGGGCGCTCAGCCGCGCGCCGGCCACCTGGATCGCCAACGGCAGGAAGCCGCAGAGCCGGACGATCTCCCGCGCCACGGCCGGCTCTGCGGCGACCCGTTGCCGACCGGCTACTCGGGCCAGCAGCTCGACGGCCTGGTCGGGTGCGAAGGTATCCAGATCGACCAGCTGGGCACCGCCGAGCCCGGATAGCCGGACCCGGCTGGTGACCAGCACCGCGCAGCCCGGAGTTCCTGGCAGCAGCGGTCGTAGCTGGGCCTCGCATGCCGCATCGTCGAGCAGGATGAGCAGCCGCCGGTCGGCAAGCCGGCTGCGATACAGGGCGGCGCGTTCCTCGACGTCGTCGGGGATCGCCGCGCGGTCCACCCCAAGTGCCCGCAGGAATCGCGCGAGCACGTCGGATGCCGCCAGGGGATTGCGCTGCATCCCACGCAGGTTCACGAACAGCTGCCCATCCGGGTAGTGGGCGCGTAACCGGTGCGCGGCGTGCACGGCTAGCGCCGTCTTACCGATCCCGGCTTTGCCGGCGATAGCGATGAGCGCCGTGGCCGATCGATCCGCCGTGGCGGCCAGGTTGGAGATCGTGGCCAGCTGGCTTTCGCGCCCGATGAAGTCAGTGCTGTCCGCAGGCAGCTGGGCGGGCGCGATGGAGGTGGTCATCGGAGCGTCCAGCAGCGGGTCACCGGTCAGGATGGCGCGCTCCAGCCGTTGCAGCTCATTACTCGGTTCCAACCCGAGTTGCTCGACCAGGGCAGCCCGGGTGCGCTGGTAGACCTCCAGCGCCTCGGCTTGGCGACCCGCTTGATATAGCGCGGTCATCAGCAGCCCCTGGAGCTGTTCGCGCATCGGGTGCCGTGCCGCCAACTCGACGAGTTCCCCAACGATCGTGCAGGCGTGACCGCAGGCCAGCTCGGCGGTGTACAGCTGGGCAAGGCCGGCCAGCCGCCGTTCGGCCAACCGGTCCGCCTCGGCGCGCAGCAGCGGCAGGTCGATGAGGTCGCTGAAGGCATCCCCGCGCCACAGCCGCAGTGCTCTGCGGAGCAGCGCCACCGCACGAGCCGGCTGCGCGGTATCGGCGCTTTGCGCAAGCGCCGACTCGAATCGCTCGGCGTCCAGCTCTCCGGGGTGAACTCGCAGCGTATAGCTGCCGTTCTCGTACTGGATCCGGGCTGGATCGCCCAGTGCCCGGCGCAGCCGATGCACGTGCAGCTGCAGCTTTTTGGGCGCGCGAGGATCTCGTTGGCCCGCCCACAGTGCGTCCACCAGAACGTCTACGCCCACCGGCGTGTTCGGGCGCGTGAGCAGCACGCCCAGTAACATCCGGGGCATCGGGGCGGAAAGCTGGACCGGCGTGTCGCCGAGCCGTACCCGCAGCGGGCCGAGAACTTCGAAGTCCACTGAAGTCACCCCCGCTCAGCTGCGCCTAGCCGGTCAGCACCGAGTGTAGCCATATGATGCCAGCTGGTAACCGAGCTTTCCCCCAATCGGGACGAACGGCGCCACACTGACCCGCAGTGATTCCTGCCAGTCACTCGGCGAGGCCGGTGATGCAACCGTGGGTGATGGGCAGCAAGCGGACGGAAAGCGCTCGGAAAGCGGCGGCACCTAGCGTGGGCATCGCAACGTATCCCAGGAGACGGGTCAGGCGGGGGACCTGGGATGCCCATGACGACGATCTCGAGAGAGGGGACTTGGAGATGTCTTGGACCTCCGCACGGGTGGCCGGTTCGGTACTCGCCGCGGTCACCGCAACACTCGGCGTTGCAGCGCCGGCTTATGCCGGTCCACACAAGGAACCCGGAGTCGGAGCCTCCGCAATGGTGTCCTGCGGTCTGAGCTATCCGGCCAAGGATAACCAGCCGTGGGTGAACTTTCCGGCCAACACGGTGACGATGCGCAGCGGCCCCAGCAATTCCTGCATTCAAACTGGTCAGGGCCTGCATGACCAGCGTGCGCAATACCTGTGCTACACCCCTGGCGACGGTGGCACCTGGACCTACCTGCGCAATACCGCCACCGGAGACCAGGGCTGGGTGCGTGACGATCTACTGCCCAAGTACGGCAGCAATGTGCCCTGCGAAGACAACCCACCACCGGCGACCGTCAGGCCGGCATAAAACGCTAGCCAGGGTTCTGCTGCGCCATGCTGAGGACGTCGAGGGCGGCGTCGAGTTGGTCGGGGGTGAGGGTTCCGTTGTTGAGGTGGCCGCGGGCGCGGACCACGTCATAAATGGTGCGCTTTTCAAGCAGCGCCTGTTTGGCGATGGAGGCGGCCTCCTCGTACCCGACGTAGCGGTTGAGCGCGGTCACAATCGCAGGTGAGGATTCGGCGTACTCGCGGCAGCGCGCGGCATCGGCTTGGGCACCCTCGACGACTCGGTCGGCGAGCAACCGGGCGACCGCGGCCAGCAGCCGGGCCGACTCCAAGACGTTGCGCGCCATCACCGGCATCATCACGTTGATCTCCAGGTTTCCCTGGGAACCGGCGAATGCCACGCACGCGTCATTGCCGATCACCTGCGCGACCACCATCATCGTCGCCTCGCAGATTACCGGGTTGACCTTGCCCGGCATGATCGAGGATCCGGGCTGCAGGTCGGGCAGCTGCAGCTCGGCCAGACCCGTGCGGGGTCCCGAACCCAGCCACCGGAGATCGTTGGCGATCTTGAACAGGGATACGGCGACGGTGCGCAGCGCGCCCGAGCACTCGACCAGACCGTCCCGCGCGGCCTGCGCCTCGATGTGGTCGCGAGCCTCGATGAGCAGGTCCAGGCCGGTAGCCCTGCGTAGCTCCTCGACGACGGCGGCGCCGAAGCCCGCCGGTGCGTTCAATTGGGTGCCCACCGCGGTGCCCCCGATGGGCAGCTCGGCTAGCCTGGGCAAGCAGCTCGCCAGCCGCTCGACTCCATACCGCGCTTGGGCGGACCACCCACCGGCCTCCTGGCCGAGCGTGATCGGCACTGCGTCCATCAGGTGGGTTCGGCCCGCCTTGACCACGGTGGCCCAGTCGCGCGAGCGGCGGGTCAGTGTCGAGGCCAGGTGTACCAGCGCCGGCATCACGTCGTGGGCGACAGCTTCGGTGGCGGCCAGATGGATCGTGGTCGGGAACACGTCGTTGGACGACTGCGAGGCGTTGACGTGATCATTAGGGTGCACCTCAAGCCCGGAGGCTCGGCTCGCCAAGGTGGCGATCACCTCGTTGGCGTTCATGTTGGAGCTGGTGCCCGAGCCGGTCTGGAACACGTCGACGGGGAAGTGTTCGTCATGCTCCCCGGCTGCTACCTGGTCGGCCGCCGCGGCGATCGCCTCGGCCAGCGGCTGCTCCAGCACCCCCAGTTGCGCATTCACTCGCGCGCAGGCGGCCTTCACCAGGCCCAAGGCGCGGATCTGAGCTCGCTCCAGGCCTCGCCCGGAGATCGGGAAGTTATCCACGGCGCGCTGGGTCTGCGCGCGGTACAAGGCGTCGACGGGCACCTGCACCGTGCCCATGGTGTCTCGTTCAGTCCGGTACCGCTGGGTCATACGCGTGGCATCTGATCGAAGTCCACCGCCGCGTACTGGCGCAGCTTGTCCAGCCGGTGCACGCTATCGATCATCCGCACGGTGCCGGACCTGGAGCGCATCACGATGGAATGCGTGCGGCACCCTCCGGTGTGGTAGGTCACCCCGCGCAGCAGCTCCCCGTCGGTGATGCCGGTAGCGCAGAAGAACACGTTGTCGCCGCAGACCAGATCTTCGGTAGTGAGGATCCGGTCCAGGTCATGCCCGGCGTCCAGCGCCGCCTGCCGCTCGGCGTCGTCCCGAGGCCACAACCGGCCCTGGATAGCGCCGCCGATGCAGCGCAGCGCAGCCGCGCTGATAATGCCCTCCGGGGTACCGCCGATGCCGATCAGCAGGTCCACCCCGGTATCCGGCCGGGCGGCCGCGATCGCGCCGGCGACATCACCATCGGTGATGAACGTGATCCGGGCACCGGCCTCGCGGACCTGGCGTACCAAATCGTTGTGCCGGGGTCGATCCAGGATGCAGACCGTGATGTCGGAGATGTTCATCCGCTTGGCTTTGGCGACCCGCTTGATGTTCTCGGCCACCGGTGCGGATAGGTCGATAACATCGGCCGCTTCTGGCCCGGTGGCGATTTTCTCCATGTAGAACACCGCGGACGGATCGAACATTGTGCCTCGCTCCGATACCGCAAGCACCGCAAGCGCGTTAGGCATGCCCTTGCTCATCAGGGTGGTGCCATCGATCGGGTCGACTGCGACATCGCATTCCGGTCCCTGCCCGTTGCCGACCTCCTCGCCGTTGAACAGCATCGGTGCCTCGTCTTTTTCCCCTTCACCGATCACCACGACGCCGCGCATCGAGACGGTGCCGATCAGCTTGCGCATGGCGTCTACCGCGGCCTGGTCACCGCCGTTCTTGTCACCGCGACCCACCCAGCGGCCAGCAGCCATCGCGGCCGCTTCGGTCACCCGCACGAGTTCCAGGGCGAGGTTGCGGTCGGGCTCCTCCGGCGTGGAGTTCTGGTGTGGAGCCGACAAAGTACTCATAAACCCTCCCGGAATGTGCGGCGCGCCAAATAATCATCACAGATTTGGGCCCCTGGCAATCCTCTCAGATCGTTAGTGCGCGAGTGGGTGGGTATCGGCACGCTGCTCGCGAGCGGCGATCACCGACTCGATCCGCTCCCGGGCGCCCGCGAGGTGCCGCTGGCAGGTTTCGGCGAGTTGCTCTCCGCGCTCCCACAGTGCCAGCGAGTCTTCGAGGCTCAACCCACCGGCTTCCAGCCGGCGCACGACCTCCGCCAGCTCGTCCCGGGCGGCTTCGTAACCCAAGGTAGCCGGATCAGTGGTTTCTTTCTCGGCGCCGGTGCCGGGGGTGTCATCGGTCACCGGTCACCACCGCACCCAGGGCCCCATCGCATAGCCGGATTCGTAACTCAGTACCCGGCGGCGCATCGGCCACCGATCGCACCACGGGCCTGCCCCTGTCAGCTGCACTACCGGTATCCACCCGCTGGATCACCGCGTATCCGCGGGCCAGGGTGGCTGCCGGTCCCAGTGCCGTCAAGCGCGCCGCGGTGTGGGTCAAGGTGTCCTGCGCCGTTCGTAGCCTGCTGAGCACGGCTCGGTCGGCGCGGGTGCGCAGTTCGGTCACCACCCGGCCGTGCTCGGCCAGCGGGCGCAGCGGGTCGGCCAACACCGGGCGCGTGCGTAGCG
>DASQVU010000293.1:0-14807 GCA_035640615.1 Pseudonocardiaceae bacterium | reverse complement strand
GCGCACAGTGCATCAGCCTAAGGGGACCGCTGCCCCGATCTCAGTCCGGCCAGACTGGTGGGCGTTTCGCGAGGAAGGCCGCCATGCCCTCCTTGGCGCTCGCAGTCTGGGACGCGGTGGCCATCACCTCAAGGGCGATGCGGTAGGCGTCGGTCTCGGGGTGATCCAGCTGGGCGTAGAGCGTCTGCTTGCCCAGTGCCTTACTGGCCCGGCTACCCCGGGTGGCCCGGCCAAGCAGATCGTTCACCGCGGCGTCCAGCTCGGCGTCCGGAACCGCCCGGTTGACCAGGCCCCATTCCGCCGCGGTACGGGCGTCGATCACGTCGCCGGTCAACGCCATCTCCATCAGCCGCTTGCGCCCGATCGAGCGGGCTACCGGCACTGCGGGCGTGTGGCAGAACCAACCGCCCTTCCCGCCGGGTAGCGCGAAGCCCGCCGACTGCCCCGCCACCGCCAGATCGCACGACGCCACCAGCTGGCAGCCCGCCGCAGTGGCCAGCGCATGCACCCGGGCCACGACCACCTGCGGAACCGCCTGGATGGTGCGCATCACCTCGGTGCACAGCATCAGTAACTCGCGAACGCCGGTGAGGTCGCGCGCCGCCACATCGGCGAAGTCGTGCCCCGACGAGAACACCGGACCCTCAGCACCGAGCACGATCCCGGTCGCGTCAGTTCGCCCCGCGTCGACGAACGCATCACGCAATTCCGTGAGGTGCTCAGCAGACAGCGCGTTGCGTCGCTGCGGCCGGGTCATCGTGATCCGGACCGTGTCCCCGTCCCGCTCAACTCGCATACCCCGACGGTAGGACTCCTAGGGATGCTCGCGCACCCTTCCCCACCGGGTTTGGATGATATTTACGATCTGGTCCATGATCTCGGTGAGCTCGAAGTCCTTCGGGGTGAACACCTGCGCGACGCCCTCAGCGCGCAGTGCGTCGGCGTCATCCGGGGGAATGATGCCGCCGACCACCACCGGCACGTCCCCAGCGCCAGCCGCGCGCAATCCCTCGATCACCGCCGGCACCACCTCCAGGTGCGAACCGGAGAGCACCGACAGGCCGACCACATGCACGTCTTCGGCTACTGCGGCGGCGACGATCTCCGCCGGAGTCAGCCGGATACCCTGGTAGATCACCTCAAAGCCGACGTCGCGGGCGCGGACCGCGACCTGCTCAGCACCGTTGGAGTGGCCGTCCAGGCCTGGTTTGCCTACCAGCATCCGCAGCCGCTCACCGAGCTCGTCACTGACCGCATGCACCCGGTCCCGGACCCGCGCGATCGCCTCCCCAGCGGCATCTGCTCCCACCAGCGGCGCTCCCGCGCCAGCGATCCCGGTCGGCGCCCGATACTCGCCGAACACCTCGCGCAGCGCGCCAGCCCACTCCCCGGTGGTGACCCCCGCGCGGGCGCAGGCGATGGACGGCTCGACCAGGTTGGCGTCGGTCTTGGCGGCCTCCACCAACCGCCGCAGCGCGTCGGCGACCGCGCCGGAATCCCGATCGGCCCGCCACGCCCGGATCGCGTCGATCAACTCCGCCTCGGCCTGCGGATCGACGGTCTCGATCGCCGCGGCTCCTTCGGCTTGCAGCGGGCTGGGGTCGGTCTCGGTGAACCGGTTGACCCCAACGATCACATCCTCGCCGTCCTCGATCCGCCGGCGCCGCACCGCCAGCGACGACACCAGCTGCGATTTCATGTATCCCGACTCGACAGCAGCGATGGCCCCACCCATGGCCTGCACGCGGTCGATCTCCGCCCGGGCACCCTTGGCGATCTCGGCAACGCGCGCCTCGACCACCCGGGAGCCGTCGAAAAGGTCCTCGTACTCCAGCAGGTCCGTCTCGTACGCCAGTACCTGCTGCATCCGCAGCGCCCACTGCTGGTCCCAGGGCCGGGGCAGGCCCAGCGCCTCGTTCCACGCTGGCAACTGCACGGCGCGGGCCCGAGCGTCGCGGGATAGCGTCACCGCGAGCATCTCCAGCACGATGCGTTGCACGTTGTTCTCCGGCTGTTGCTCGGTGAGCCCCAAGGAGTTGACCTGCACGCCGTACCGGAATCGGCGCAGCTTCGGGTCGATCACGCCGTACCGGTCCCGGCAGATCTCGTCCCACAGCCGGCTGAACGCGCGCAGCTTGCACATCTCCTCGACGAAACGCACTCCGGCGTTGACGAAAAACGACATCCGCCCAACGACCTTGGCGAAGTCTTGGGGTGGGACCTGGCCGCAGTCCCGCACCGAATCGAGCACGGCGATTGCTGTGCACATCGCGTAGGCGATCTCCTGCACGGGGGTGGCGCCGGCTTCCTGGAGGTGATAGCTGCAGACGTTGATCGGGTTCCATCGCGGTATGTGCTGCACCGCGTAGACCACCATGTCGGTGATCAACCGCAAGCTCGGGCCCGGGGGGAAGACGTAGGTGCCCCGCGACAGGTATTCCTTGATGATGTCGTTTTGCGTGGTGCCCGACAGCTGCGCCAGATCGACGCCCTGCTCTTCGGCCACCGAGGCGTACAGCGCCAGCAGCCACATCGCGGTGGCGTTGATCGTCATCGAGGTGTTGGCCTGAGCCAGCGGGATCCCGCCGAACAGCGCGCGCATGTCGCCGATATGGCTGATCGGTACTCCGACCTTGCCGACCTCGCCGCGCGCCAGCTCGTGATCGGGGTCGTAACCGGTCTGCGTCGGCAGATCAAAGGCCACGGACAGGCCGGTCTGTCCCTTAGCGAGGTTACGCCGGTACAGCGCGTTGGATGTGCGTGCCGACGAGTGCCCGGCATAGGTGCGCATCACCCACGGCCGGTCCCGCTCGCGATCGCTGGGATAGGGCATTGAGGGCACCTCCAGCCTCTAATGCGGAGAATACTTGGCGGTTGGTGTGGCCAGTGCCACATTTGGCGAGGAGAAAGGGGGCACCGCGGTGGACAGCACGATGATGGATGTCCCGCTCACCGTGGGCATGATCATGCGCCACGGCGTCACAGTGCACGGGGACGCCGAGATCGTCACCTGGACCGGCAACGGCACCCACCGCACGACGTATGCGCAGCTAGGTCGACGTGCGGCGCAGCTGGCCGGGGCGCTGCGGGAGCTCGGCGTCACCGGTGACCAGCGGGTGGCCACCTTTCAGTGGAACAACCAGGAGCACTTGGAGGCCTACCTGGCGATCCCCGCGATGGGCGCGGTGGCGCACACCCTCAACCTGCGGTTGCCGCCCGACCAGCTGGCCTGGATCGCCAACCATGCCGAAGACGATGTGGTGATCGTGGACGGTTCCTTGGTAGCCGTGCTGGCCCGCGCCCTCCCGGAGATGAAGACGGTGCGCCACGTCGTGGTCGTGGGGCCAGCCGACACCTCACCGTTAGAAGGGACGGGCCCGCAGCTGCACTCCTACCAGCAGCTGCTGGCCGCTCAGCCCGAGGAATTCGCCTGGCCGGACAGCATCGACGAACGCTCTGCGGCCGCGATGTGCTACACCAGCGGCACCACCGGCCACCCGAAGGGCGTGGTTTACAGCCACCGCTCGGCATACCTGCACTCGATGTGCTTCTGCGCCGGTGAGGTCGCGGCACTGACCCCGACCGACCGGGTTCTGCCCGTCGTCCCCATGTTCCACGCCAATGCCTGGGGGCTGCCGCATGCGGCGCTGATGTCTGGCGCCAGCCTAGTCATGCCCGACCGGTTCCTGGCGGCCGAGTCCCTGGTCAAGCTGATCGAGGCGCAGCGGCCCACGATCTCCGCTGCAGTGCCGACGATCTGGGGTGATGTGCTGCGGTACCTGCGCCAGCACGGCGGGAACGTGTCCTCATTGCGCCGGGTGCTCTGTGGCGGTTCGGCGGTGCCCCTAGCGCTGATGAAAGCATTCTCCGAGGAATTCGGCATAGAGATCAGGCACGCGTGGGGCATGACCGAGATCTCGCCGATCGGTTCGATGGCCAACCCACCGATGGGCGCACACGGTGAGCAGGCTTGGCGCTACCGGGCCAGCCAGGGTCGGCTCGTCGCCGGGGTCGAGGGCCGGGTCGTAGGTGACGGCGACGTCGTGCTGCCCTGTGACGGCACGTCGGTGGGTGAGATCCAAGTCCGTGGGCCATGGGTGACCGCGCGGTACTACCGGGATGACGACGTGGCTCGCTTTCACGATGGCTGGTTGCGCACCGGCGATGTGGGCACCATCGACGAGCTGGGTTTCATCACCATCACCGACCGCGCCAAGGATGTGATCAAATCCGGTGGGGAGTGGATCTCCTCGGTGTGGCTGGAGAACCTGCTGATGGGCCACTCCAAGGTGAGGGAGGCCGCGGTGGTCGCCGTCCCGGACGACAAGTGGGGGGAACGGCCGCTGGCCACTGTGGTCGTCGCCGAAGGTGAACAGGTCAGCCCCGCCGAGCTCCGCGATCACCTCAGCACCGCGGTAGCCGCCTGGCAGCTACCCGAACGCTGGGCTTTCATCAGTGAGGTGCCGAAAACCTCGGTAGGCAAGTTCGACAAGAAACTGCTCCGCAGCCGCTACGCCGAAGGCGCTCTCGAGGTCCTGCACACTCCCTGACCCCACTCCGACATGGACACATATCGGGGTTGAGGAGGGTGGGTTAGCGCTCGGGAGGGGCGGTGACGCGGCGGACGTCGGCGCCTAGGGCGGTGAGGTTCTCTAGGAAGCGTGGGTAGCCGCGGTCGATGTGAAAGACGTCCCACACATCGGTGGCACCCTCCGCGCATAGTCCCGCCAGCACCAACCCAGCGCCGGCCCGGATGTCGCTGGCCCACACCGGAGCGCTGGAGAGCCGCTCGACGCCCCGAACGACCGCGTGATGGCCATCCGTGCGGGCATCGGCGCCCAGCCGGATCATCTCCTCGACAAACCGGAACCTGGCTTCGAACACGTTCTCAGTGATCATCGAGGTGCCCTCGGCGATGGCCGACAGCGCGATCGCCATTGGTTGCAGATCGGTTGCGAAACCCGGATAGGGCAGGGTGACGAAGTCGACCGCGGTGGGCCGGCCAGGCATCACCACCCGGAAACCATCGGACCAGGGCAGCTCGACCTGGGCACCGGCCAGCCGTAGTTTCTCCAGCACCAGGTCGAGGTGATGAGGGTTGACGCCGCGGACGGTGACGTCGCCTCGCGTCATCGCGGCAGCGAAGGCCCAGGTGGCCCCGACAATGCGATCCCCGATCACCCGATGCTCGGTCGGCGACAGTGCGTCCACCCCCTCGACGGTGAGCGTGGACGTGCCCTCGCCAGCGATCCGCGCACCCATCTGTTTCAGCATGACGCACAGGTCCACGATTTCGGGCTCGCGCGCCGCGTTGTCGATCACCGTGGTGCCCTCGGCGAGTACCGCGGCCATGAGAATGTTCTCGGTCGCCCCCACGCTGGGGAAATCCAGCCAGATCTGGGCCCCGTGCAGCCCTTCGGCCTCGGCCACCACGCACCCGTGCTCGATCTCGCTGCGGGCGCCGAGCTTGCGCAGCCCGTTCTGATGCATGTCGAGCGGGCGGGAACCGATGGCGTCGCCGCCGGGCAGCGCCACCTTGGCCCGCCGGCAACGGCCCACCAGCGGCCCCAGCACGCACACCGACGCTCGCAGCTTGCTCACCGACCCGTAGTCGGCCTCGTGCTTGGGTTCGGCGGGTGTAGTGATGCAAACCACCGAGCCGCTGACCTCCACCTCGCAACCCAGCCCGCGCAGTACGTCCGCCATCAGCGGCACGTCCAGGATCTCGGGGCAGTTGGTGAGCGTGGTGGTGCCCTCGGCCAGCAAGGCCGCCGCCATCAGCTTCAACACGCTGTTCTTCGCGCCGACGACTTGCACCTCGCCGGTCAGGCGGGCGCCCCCACAGATCCTGAAGTGCTCACTCACGGGAGTGCACGCTAGCGCGTGCTTCCGCGCGTACCGTGCACCCCATGGCCGTGCATCTCACCAAGATCTACACCCGTACCGGCGATGACGGAACAACCGGCCTCGGCGATTTCTCGCGGGTGAGCAAGACCGATCCGCGGCTGGTCGCCTACGCCGACGTCGATGAGGCCAACTGCGCGCTCGGCATGGCGCTGGCACTGGGAGCGCTGGCACCACGCCTGGTCAACGTGCTACAGCGGGTACAGAACGATCTGTTCGACGTGGGCGCCGACCTGTGCACCCCGATCGTGGAAAACCCGAAGTACCCGCCGCTGCGGGTCGACGAGGGCTACGTCACCCGGCTGGAAAGCTGGTGCGACGAGTTCAACGCCCCATTGCCCAAGCTGGACTCGTTCATCCTGCCCGGTGGTACTCCCGGTGCGGCGTTGCTGCACAACGCCCGGGTAGTCACCCGCCGGGCCGAGCGCAGTACCTGGGCATTGCTGGCGGTCGATGCGCAGCGCGCCAACCCGCTGACGGCGCGCTACCTCAACCGGCTCTCGGATCTGCTGTTCATCCTGGCGCGAGTCGCCAATCCCGACGGGGACGTGCTGTGGTCGCCCGGAGCCAACCACAGCACGTAACGGACCTCAGCCGTTCTCGCCGACAGCCTTGAGCCGGGCGGTCGCCCTGGCCCGCGCTGATGCGGCGTCCGGATCGTCCCCGGCCTGGCTCAGGGCGTCCCTCGCCGCTTGGGTGTCGATCTCGTCGGCCAGCTCAGCAGCTTCGGCCAGCACGCTGACCTTGTCACCGGTGACCGAGAGGAAGCCTCCGAACACAGCCGCCGTCACGACTTCGTTGTCGGTTGTGGTGATCTTGACGATGCCGCCTTCGACGAGCTCACCGAGCAGCGGCGTGTGCCCGGGCAGGATGCCCAGCTCCCCCACGGTGGTCTCGGCGAACACCGAGCTCGCCCCGCCAGACCACACCGGCCGCTCTACCGCCACGAGTTCGACGGACATCTCCGCCACGGGCGTCTCCTTAGGTGCTGCGTCAGTCCTTGGACAGCTGCTCGTACTTGCGTTCCAGATCTTCGAGCCCGCCGCACAGGTAGAAGGCCTGCTCCGGCATGTGGTCGAACTCGCCCTTGGAGAGCTTGTCGAAGGCTTCGATGGTTTCCTTGAGTGGCACCGTCGAGCCCTCTACACCGGTGAACTGCTCGGCGGAGTACATGTTCTGGCTCAAGAACCGCTCAATCCGGCGCGCCCGGTTGACCGTGACCTTGTCCTCTTCGGACAGCTCGTCAATGCCCAGGATGGCAATGATCTCCTGCAGGTCGTTGTACTTCTGCAGGATCCGCTTCACCTCTTGCGCCACCCGGTAGTGCTCATCGCCCACGTACTGCGGGTCCAGGATGGTCGACGTCGAAGTCAGCGGGTTCACCGCCGGGAAGATGCCCTTGGCGAACACCCCACGGTCGAGCTCCGTGGTGGCGTCCAGGTGCGCGAAGGTAGTTGCCGGCGCCGGGTCGGTGTAGTCGTCGGCCGGCACGTAGATCGCTTGCATGGAGGTGATCGACCGGCCTCGTGTCGAGGTGATCCGCTCCTGCAGCTGCCCCATCTCGTCGGCCAGCGTGGGCTGGTACCCCACTGCGGAGGGCAGCCGGCCCAGCAGGGTGGAGACCTCCGAGCCCGCCTGGGTGAACCGGAAGATGTTGTCGATGAACAGCAACACGTCCTGGTTCATCTCATCCCGGAAGTACTCCGCCATGGTCAACGCCGATAGCGCGACCCGCATTCTGGTGCCAGGCGGCTCATCCATCTGGCCGAAGACCAGCGCGGTGTCCTTGAGCACCCCTGCTTCCTGCATCTCTAGGAACAGGTCGTTGCCCTCGCGGGTGCGCTCGCCTACCCCGGCGAACACCGAGGTGCCACCGAAGTTCCGGGCCACCCGGATGATCATTTCTTGGATGAGCACCGTCTTGCCCACCCCAGCGCCACCGAACAAGCCGATCTTGCCGCCCTGCACGTACGGGGTAAGCAGGTCGATGACCTTCAGCCCGGTCTCGAGCATTTCTGTCTTGCCCTCGAGCTGGTCGAATGGCGGTGGGTCGCGGTGAATCTCCCAGCGCTCCCCGCTGAACTCCTTGTCCGGGGTATCCAGGCAGTGGCCGAGCATGTTAAACACGTGGCCCTTGACCTGGTCGCCTATCGGTACCGAGATCCCCGCCCCGCTGTCGGTCACCGGCGCTCCTCGCACCAAGCCGTCCGCTGGCTGCATCGCGATGGCCCGCACGGTGTTGTCACCGAGGTGCTGGGCGACCTCAAGCGTCATCGTCTTGCGCAGCGCCTCCAGCTCCACCTCCACCGTCAGCGCGTTGTACAGCGGCGGCACCTGGTCAGCGGGGAACTCGACGTCCACCACGGGTCCAGTGACCCGCACCACCCGACCGGTGGCCGCGTCGGAAGCGGTTGCCTTCTCTGCTGTGCTCATCTCAGTCATCACTTCCCACGGCGGCCAGCGCTTCCGCGCCGCCGACAATCTCGCTGATCTCCTGGGTGATCTGGCCCTGGCGAGCCTGGTTGGCCTCACGGGTGAGGTCCTGGATCAAGTCGGTGGCGTTGTCGGTGGCCGCTTTCATCGCCTGCCGGCGGGCCGCCTGTTCGGAGGCTGCGGCCTCCAGCAGCGCCGCGTAGATCCTGGTGTTGATGTACTTGGGCAGCAGGTGTGCGAGCAGCTCTTCGGCGTCTGGCTCGAACTCGTACAGTGGCGCGAGCTTGTCTGTGGAGTTTGGGCGTTGCTGCTGCGTCTGATCCTGCTCTTCCTCGACGTACTCGACTTCCAAGGGCGCGATCCGGCGCGCCTGCGGGGTCTGGGTCATCATGGAACGGAATTCGGTATAGACGATATGCAGCTCGTCCACTCCCGGTACGCCATCGGGACCGGCATCACCGTTGGAATCGTCGGCCCCGGACAGGAACGCGCGCACGAGCACGTCGCCGGCGGCGGCCGCGTCCTGATAGGACGGCTGCTCTGAGAAGCCTGTCCACGACTGCTCGATCGGCCGCTGGCGGAAGGTGTAGTAGCCCACCGCTTTGCGGCCGATCAGGTACAGCTGTACCGACTTGCCCTCCTCGCGCAGCAGCGAATGCAACTCCTCGGCGGCCCGGATCACGTTGGCGTTGTAACCCCCGCACAGGCCGCGGTCACTGGTCACCACCAGCATCGCCGCCCTAGCCGGGTTCTCCCGCTCCACCAGCAGTGGAGTGTCCAACGTGCCCGCGGCGCTGGCCAGCGCAGAGAGCACCTTGGTGATCTCCTGTGCATACGGCCGGGATGCCTCCACCCGGGCCTGGGCCCGGGCGATCCGCGAGGTGGCGATGAGCTCCATCGCCTTCGTGATTTTTTTGGTGGACTGGACCGAGCGGATCCGGCGACGGAGAACTCTGAGCTGCGCTGCCATCTATCGCGTCACTTCTTCTTGTTCTTGGGCTTGTCCTTGGGCGCCGGCTTGTTGACCTTGACTGACTCGCGCTCGACGTCTTCTTCGTCCATCGCCTCAGCTTCGGCCTCCTTACCCAGACTTGACCCATCGGAGGTGGTGAACTGCTTCTTGAACTCCATCACCGCGTCCACCACTTGCTGCTCAGTCTCGTCGCTGAACTGCTTACTCTCCCGGATCGAGTCCAGGATCCCCGAGTGATGCCTGCGGATATCGGCCAGAAAGTCGGACTCGAATCGCCGCACGTCGGCCACCGCCACATCGTCGAGGTGACCGCGGGTGCCCAGGAAGATCGACACGACCTGCTCTTCGACCGGCATCGGTTCGTGCAGTCCTTGCTTGAGCAGCTCGGTCAACCGGGCGCCACGCTCGAGTTGGCGCCGCGACGTGGCGTCCAGGTTCTCTGCACCGAACGCCGCGAAGGCCTCCAGCTCGCGGTACTGCGATAGCTCCAGGCGCAGCGTGCCACCGACCGACTTCATGGCTTTGATCTGTGCATTACCGCCGACCCGGGAGACCGACACACCGACGTTGATCGCCGGCCGGACGCCCTGGTTGAAGAGGTCAGATTCGAAGAAGCACTGACCGTCGGTGATCGAGATCACGTTCGTCGGAATGTAGGCGGAGATGTCGTTGGCCTTCGTCTCGATAATCGGCAAGCCGGTCAGCGATCCCCCGCCCAGCTCGTCGGAGAGCTTGGCGCAGCGCTCCAGCAGCCGCGAGTGGAGGTAGAACACATCGCCGGGATATGCCTCCCGGCCCGGCGGCCGGCGCAGCAGCAGCGCGATCGCCCGGTAGGCCTCA
The DNA here is from genome assembly GCA_035640615.1 of Pseudonocardiaceae bacterium. Taxonomy (GTDB): domain Bacteria; phylum Actinomycetota; class Actinomycetes; order Mycobacteriales; family Pseudonocardiaceae. The sequence continues at coordinate 4,657 of DASQVU010000293.1, read as the reverse complement.
GCCTGCTTGGACAGGTCATCGAAGATGATCAAAACGTGCTTGCCCTGGTACATCCAGTGCTGGCCGAGCGCCGAACCGGTGTAGGGCGCGATGTACTTGAAGCCGGCCGAGTCCGAGGCCGGTGCGGCGACGATCGTGGTGTACGCCAGCGCGCCGGCTTCTTCCAGAGTCTGGCGCACCGCGGCAATTGTGGTGCCCTTCTGGCCGATCGCCACGTAGATACACCGCACTTGCTTGCTTGGGTCGCCGGTTTCCCAGTTCGCCTTCTGGTTGAGGATGGTGTCGATACACACCGCGGTCTTGCCGGTCTTGCGGTCACCGATGATGAGCTGACGCTGGCCACGGCCGATCGGCGTCTGCGAGTCGATTGCCTTGATACCGGTCTGCAACGGCTCCTTCACGGGCTGCCGGTTGATCACGGAAGGCGCTTGTAGCTCCAGGACGCGCTGGTCATCGGCCTCGATGTCGCCCAGGCCGTCGAGGGGAGCACCTAGCGGGTCCACCACGCGGCCGAGAAAACCATCCCCCACCGGCACGGAGAGGATCTTGCCGGTGCGCCTGACCTCTTGACCTTCCTCGATGTCTTCGAAGTCGCCGAGGATGACCACACCGATCTCCCCCACGTAGAGGTCCTGCGCCAGGCCTAGCACGCCACCGGGAAACTCCAGCAACTCGCTGGTCATTGCCGAGGGCAAGCCTTCTACCCGGGCGATGCCGTCACCGGCGGAGGTGACGATGCCCACCTCTTCCCGCGAGGTCTTGGTCTCAAAGGACGTGACGTAGTTCTCGATCGCGCTCCGGATCTCCTCCGAAGAGATCGTCAGCTCCGCCATGGCTATCGGTTCCTGCTCTCTGGTTTCGTGTCACCGGTTTGGTCATGGGATGTCTGGTCTTACCGCGCATCAGGGTGCTCAGCGGGACATGCCCCCAGCCATCCACTGCCGTGCCTGATCAAGCCGCGCGGCCACGCTGCCATCGATCACCTCGTCAGCCACCCGCACCACCAACCCGCCGAGCAGCGCGGGATCCAGGTCGACCTTGAGCGAGATCGGCCGCTGGTAGATCGTCTTGAGTACCTCGGTCAGCCGCTGTTCTTGTGCAGCGGACAGCGGGGCGGCCGCGGTGACGTAGGCCACCGAGCGTTGCCGCCGCGCCGCTGCCCGGTCCACCAGCAGCTCGACGACCTCGAACAGCGGACGCCCCCGGGGCGCGCGCACTGCCTGCTCCAGCAGGCGGGAGGTCACCGGACGGGTTCGCCCGGCCAGCACGGTCTCCAGCAGCTCCACACGGCCGCCCGCAGGCGTCGTCTCATCGCCGAGCAGCGCCGCCAGCCGTGGCTGGCCAATCAGAATCCGGCCGAATCGGAACAGCTCGTCCTCGACGTCCTCGAGGCTGCCGTCCCGCTCAGCGCAGGCCAGCAACGCCTGCCACGCCAGCCCCTCAATCCCGTCGACCAGATCCCGTGGCCGCGACCAGCGGGAGGCCACCACATCACCCAGCACCCGGAGGCTGAGCTGGCTTATCTTGCCACCGAAGAGGTCTTTGACCATCTTGCGCCGAACCTGCCGCGGCGCCGCGGAATCTGCGAGGTGCCGTCGGATCACCGGCTGGTGGTCGAGTACCGCCACGACAGCGCCCAAGTCCTCACCGACGCGGGCGCCATCAGAGATGTCGGCATCGCCGATCCGGCTCTCGAGCTTGTCCCGGGCTGCGGCTAGGGCCGCTCTGCTGGCCGGCTGCATTAACGCCTCCGCCGCCCGTTGCGTACCGTGACGACCCCGTCCCCGGTGTTGCTGTCGGCACTGCTGTTCCTGCTCGTGCGGCCACTTTCAGCGCCGCTTTCTGGAGCACCTTGTGGAGCGGCCATTGCCTGCAGCTCATCCAGGAAGCGATCCACCGTGCCGGCCCGACGGGCATCGTCGGCCACCGAATCGCCCACGATGCGGCCGGCGAGCGTCACCGCAAGCTTGCCGAGCTCGCCACGCATCTCGCGCACGACCTGGTCCCGCTGATGCGCCAGCTGTTCCTCGCCCCGCTGGCGGATCCGGGCGACCTCCTGCTCAGCCTGCTGGCGCATCTCGTCCTTGATCTCCTGAGCGTCGGCCCGAGCGGCCTCGCGGATCTTGGCCGCCTCGACTCGCGCCTCGGCGAGCGCCTGCGAGTAGCGGGCTTCGGCCTCGGCCAGCCGCTTGCTGGCCTGCTGGCTCTCCTCGATCTGCCGGCGAACCATCTCTCGGCGCTCATCCATGGCTCGCTTCACGGGGGGAACCGCGTAGCGCCATAGCACTCCAAGCACAATTAATAAGATCACCAGCTCGACGAAGAACGTCGCGTTGGGAATCAGGAAGAGATTGCCGCCGCCGCCCCCCGGTGCAGCCAGGTTATACGAGCTCATGAATACCATCCCCGATGAGGCAACTAAGCAAGATGCTAGGCGAGCACGAAAACGAACAGGGCCATGAAGGCGAGGTTGATGAAGTACATCGCCTCGACCAGGCCGACCGTCAGAAAGAAGATGGTGAACAGCCGACTCTGCGCTTCGGGTTGACGGGCGACTCCGCTGACGGTGGCCGCACCGGCCAGCCCGTCACCGATCGCCGCGCCGATTGCCCCGCCGCCAAGCGCCAGACCACCTCCGATGAACGCCCCGGCTAGCTGGATCGAGCCGGTGGGACCGCCGCCGCCCGGTGGTTGGGCAAGGAACAGTGCAGAAAGACTCATGTCTTGACCTCTTGTCCTCAAGCTTGGTGTGTTGGCGGATGGTGTGATGACTGCTGATAACTGCTACCGGCGCTATGGACGTCGCAGGGAGAACCTTCAGTGGGCTCCCTCCTCGTCTGGAGCCGCCGCCATTCCGAAGTAGATGATGGTCAGCAACGCGAAGATCAGCGCCTGGAGTAACCCGATGAACAGATCAAACAACTTCCAGGCCGAGGTGGGAAGCCATGTTAGGAATGCCGGCATCAGCGCGAGAACGCTGACCATCACGGTGCCCGCAAGGATGTTTCCGAACAACCGCAGCGACAGGGTGACCGGCTTGACCAGCTCCTCAATGATGTTCAGCGGTAGCATCGCCTTGTAGGGCTCGACGAAATGGCCAAAGTAGTGCTTGCCTTTGACCCGGATTCCCGTCACCCATACCAGGATCATCACGAAGATCGACATTGCGAAGGTGAGGTTGACGTCTGAGGTGGGTGGCCGGATGTACTCTTCGGCCGCATGCGGCAGGATCGAGATCCAATTCGCGATCAGGATGAAGAAGAACAGGCCGATCGCCAGTGGCACCACGAACGGGGCGGTGCGGATACCGACATTGCTCTCCACCTGGTGTTCGACCTGCTCAGTCACCGCCTCGAAGATCAGCTGCAAGCGGCTCGGTACCTGGGATGTCGCCTTGACTGCGAGGTAGAAGGCGAACGCCAGAACGATCACCGCGGCGATGCCGGTAGAGATCACGGTGTCAGCGTTGATCGTCAGGCCGAATATGTGCCACTGGGGATGTTTTCCGACCTGAACGCCGCCGCCCTCAACAGCGAGAAACAGCTCACTCATCACGGGGCACCTCGACTCCGCTTTGACGCAGCTCCCTGACCAGCGGCACCGACGCAACAAAGATCATCAAGAGTTGACACGCGGCCAACCCGGCGAATACCGCCAATCCCTGCGGGCGCAGCACCAGCGCCAAACCCACCGCGACCGCAGTGATCAACGCGAGCCGAACCAGCGCTGATATCGCAAACCGCCGCTTGATGGGATTCCCACTGGCGGCAAAACGCGCCGCGGAACGCTGTACCAGCGCGATATTGCACAGACCTAGTCCAAGCCCACCGCAGAACAACGCCGCAGCCAGCGGGTAACCCATCGGCACCAGGACCAGGAAGCTGGCGGCACCGAGGCAGGCTGCAATGGGCACCACCCGGCCGAGCTTGACCGCCGCCTTTGCCGATACGGTCGCATCAAGGCTGTTCCCGTCTGGGCTAGCCGTTGGGCTCCCAGTTGGTCTCCCGATGGACTGATTGGGTGTTGTCGCCATGGACGGGACGCTTACTCCTTCAGAAACTGGGTGAACTTGGTGTAGATATAGCCGCCGGCACCGACGATGCCGAGCGCCAAGCCGACCAAGGTGAACGCTGGGAGCGTGTTCACTACTAGGTCGACCAACCATCCGACGCCGAGTCCGACCACTAGGATCGCGGCGGTCGCGGCACCGAGGCCGAGTAGTGTCGAAAGCTGCGGGCCGTTTCCTTGGTCCACGACCACCTACCTCAGCGGGCGCACGGCGTCGCCCGCCGCCATCGCTCAAAAGCACTCCTTGCAGTCCAGGGGCAGCGCGCACAGTACAAAACTGTGATCGTAAGCACTGCCGATGGGCCGGCCTGACTACCATTCCCGCCCCCGGGCGAGACAAAACAGAAGCTATCACACTCCATGGATGCACCCTGTGTTCGCCCCACGCGCTTCTAGCTGGGCTTCTGCGCCGCCACAGCAACGTGGCCGGGATCCGGCTGTGATCAGCGGGCGATCGGCGGGCGATTAGCGGGGGTGCGGAGTCGGGGAATCACCGATCCCAGCACAGCGATCAGCAACCCCAACGTGATCGACCACACCACGACATAAACGTTGAACAGCGTCAACGCAACGGCACCGAATGCGAGCA
>DASQVU010000292.1:0-3137 GCA_035640615.1 Pseudonocardiaceae bacterium | reverse complement strand
CCGTGGAGTAGGTGCCGTCCGGAGAGCGACCGTAGTAGACGTCGGCGAGACGCATCAGGGTATCGCCCTGGCCTTGCGCCAGTTCCTGCAAGCCGCGGTTCAGCGTCGGCCACAGATCGGACAGGTACAGCGCTTGAACCGTACCTATCGTCGCGTCGGTGTAGGACAGCTTTCGTCCATCGGCCACCGCGGCCGGCCGATTGATCAGCGGGCGGACCAGCGACTGGAATTTGCTGACGGCCTGGTTCTTGTCCGGGCCTAAAGCGCAATCGGGACGAGCCGCGCACCACGCAGCGAAGGCGTCGAAGGCCTTCTGGAACCCTCGACCCTGGTCGATGAGCTGCGAGACCGGATCCTGCGCCGGATCGACCGCCCCATCCAGGATCATCGCTCGGACATTCTTCGGGAAGGCTTCCGCGTAACTGGCACCGATCCGGGTGCCGTACGAGTAACCGAGATAGGTCAGCTTGTCATCACCCAGGGCAGAGCGCATGACGTCCATGTCCCGAACCACTTCGCGGGTGCCGATGTTCGCGAGCACGTCCTTGCCGGTACGGCTAAGGCATCCATCATTGTCAGCCTGTTCCTGCTTCTCCGTCCGCTCCACCCCGGCTGGCGAGGTGTCGACGTTGAGATTCATCAGGCGCTCAGCGTCCCGTTCCGCAGGGGTCCGGCAGACCACCTGAGGTTCGCTCGAGCCGACCCCGCGCGGGTCGAAACCCACGAAGTCGAAACGTCGTCCGATGTCGTTATTCGCTATCGCGTCGACGAGGCTCGCGGCAGTGCTCATGCCGGACCCACCGGGCCCGCCAGGGTTGATCACCAAGGAGCCGATGCGGTGCGCTTGATCCGAGGCAGGTCGCCGGAGTAAGCCGAGCTTGATCACCCGGCCGTTGGGGTTGGCGTAGTCAAGCGGCACGTTCAGGTAAGCGCATTGCAGGCCGGGATCGGAGTAGGTCTTCTTGTCCCGGGGGGTGGTGGCGAATGAGGAACACCCGGTCCAGGACAGGTTTTGGCCATAGAACCGTTCCAACCCGGAGGGAACTGCGCCAGCAGGTCCGTGTTGCGCGGTGTGGCTGGTGGCGGACGTACACGCAAGGGCTAACGAGGAGACCCCGGCCAGCACCAACCCGACCGACAGCCCACGGCCACGTTTCATTCCAGCACCCTCCGCATCACCCGCTGTTCGCTACACCGTAATGATCACACCGGCATGATCACGAGGTGCGACCGGACCCATTCGCGGTGTGAGCTTACTCATGGACTCCGGCGAGCAGCGTTAAGAGGCAGTCTTTGATCTGCGGCCGTCCCGCGGCCACGAGCGTGAACGTCGCCTCCCTGACCAGTCTCTGGGCATGCTGCCGGGCGAGGATGCCGATGCTGCCCACGCTGACCACGAGCGCACCGGCGCTGCGGTAGGCCAGTTCAGCCGCGGCAGCCCGGGCCGCCGGCAGCGTGGCCGGATCGTCCAGGCCATCATCGAGGCGAGCGCGGATGGCATCCTGCTCGGCGTCCAGCCGCCGCGCGATATCGGGTTGTCCGGCTGCATCGATCAGCCGGATGCACCGGGTGGCGAGTCCCATCGCGAGGCAGCCGTTCAGCCGCAGGTTGAGACGTTGGTTGGCGACGAAGTCCCGGTGCGAGATCTCCGCGGTGACCTTCTCAGCCGGCAGGAAATAGTCCGCAAAGTGCAGCCGGACGGTATTGCTGCCTTGTGCGGCCACCATGTGCAGCTTCTCCACGGTGATGCCCGGTGCGGCTCCGGCGTCGACGACACCGCTGATGATCGTGCCCGTGGATTCCCCGGCCGCGACTGCTGTGTTGCGGGCCGAGACCAGCAGCAAATCCACGATGCCCCAGCCGGTGACGAACGGAGCCTCGCCGTTAAGCAGCCAGCCGCCTTGCGTGGCACTCGCCCACAGGCGTGGCGGCTGCGGGATCGCGCCGGCGTAGGCCACCCCGCCGCGCAGCTCGCCGCGGACCGCCGCGTCGAGGTACTTGTCGCGGAGCTCCTCGTTTGCCGTGCCGGTGAGGGCGCGTACGACACCGTGGTGCTGGATCCAGGTGAAGGTCGTGGTGAGACATCCGCTAGCCAACGTCTCCAGAATCCCGACCAGCGCTGGGAAGTCGACTTCGACGCCACCGTGGACCGGTCCGGCCGCCAAACCGTAAAAGCCCTCTGCGGCGAGCAGTTCCAGATGACTGCGGGGGATCGCTGCGCGGGCATCGACCTCGAGAGCCGCCGGGAAAAACACATTCTCCGCGATCGTGCGGGCCCGCTCCAGCATGCTCGCCACGCGGTCCACGCTACCGTCCGACAGCGCTGCGATGAGCGACGCTCACCGCCTCCCCTACCCTGACCGGCGATGACGCGGAGTTGCACCCTAACATCGGTGTGTGACCATTGACGCCGCCGCGCTGCTTGCTCGCGCGCACCGTCCGGCTGCTGAGCTCACCCGGCGCGATGTTGCCCGCCTGATGCTCAGCGTGCCCTCAACGGAAGCACTGGCGGCGATGCCTGGGTTGCGCCGCGAGCTGCTGGCCGCGCGCAACCCGCTGTCCGCCAAGTTCTGGGCATCCGCTGAATCCGTCTTGGGACGGATTGCCCGTGGCACCGCCACCGTCGGCGAGGTGCATGGTTGGCTGGAGGCAACCGGAACGGAACCCACCGCGATCATCGGACTGCATGTCTGGGAGGAAGAGCCGGCCCGCACACCTCTCGGGCATGAGATGCACGACTTGCTCGTGGCGCACCTCGAGGAGTGTCTAGCCGCGGGACAGATTGATCCCGATCGGCTGCTCAGCGCGGATCCACTGGCACTGGAGCAGTACCGGACCCTGCAGGAGCGATGGCTCAGCTCACCGTTGCCGGACGGACGGGTACCCATGGAGGAGTTACTCGACGAGGCTGATGAGGATCTCTTCGCCGAGTGGGACGCCGCCGAGCAGGCGGCGCTGGACGAACTGCGCGACATCCTGGCAGACGTGGGCGAGCGTCCCCGACCGGATGACGAGCTCGCCGCTGCCTGCCGGAAGTTACGCAGCGCGTTGCAACATGGTGGTTGGCCGGCTGATCTGCTGGTCGCCGGCGGCGGCGTCGATCCGAGCAATCTGGATCCTGACGATCAGGAGCTGTG
>DASQVU010000291.1:0-8519 GCA_035640615.1 Pseudonocardiaceae bacterium | reverse complement strand
GCTAACCAGGCGCGGCCCAGCGCACCGCGGTAGCCCGGTTGCAGGGACACCTCAAAGCCTCCGTAGCCGTAGAGCAAGGTCGGCCAGCCCCCGGCTGGCACGCCGGAATCGGGCGCTACCACGAAGTACGGGATCCGGGTGCCGTCGTCGGACACCGCGAAGTGCTGCTGCACCGTGAAGCCGGTGGCGTCGAAAAAGCTCGGTGCCTGCTTGAGCACGACGGCCGGACCATCACCGATGGTGCCGATGGCCAGGGTGGACGGGGTCAGAAAACCGTCGACGTCGAGCAGATATTCGTCGTCGACGTGTGAATCGGTGCCGCCTGCGCTGGCGCTGGACAGCGGTGGTGTGCCGGCGAGCGGTTCGGCGCGCCAGTCCTCGGCCGGCGTCAGCACCGACAGGTGGCTGACCACGTCGCGCATCACGTCGAGGAGCAGGTGGTGGCGGGTCCAGCTGTAGCCCGACAGCGAGCTGCGCTCGTCGGGGGTGAACAGCACCCGCAACTTAGCGCCGCCGGCACCGCGCGCCAGGAACTCGTCGAAGTCGGCCACCAGTAGGCAACCCGCGGGGTAGGTCTGGCCGACCGTCCAGTCGCTGCGGAGCTCGATCAGCAGCCACTGGCGGTGTACGCCGACGATCGCGTCATCCGGGACCTCGATGCGACGTAGCTGGTCACCAGCACGCAGATACCGCTCGGAATGATAGAAATCGATCATCCGCCGGACGAAATCACGCTCGAAACCCTCGGTGTCGTCGTGGTAGGCGGACACCCCGACGTCGTCGGGTTTGGCCTCGTAGACCAGTTGCGCTTCGGCCAGCGGCGTGCCCCGGCGCCATTGCCGCACGGTGCGCGGGTAGCCGCTGGTGGTCATCGTGCCCGGACCGAAGTCAGTGGCGACGTAAACTTGGTCGGCATCGATCCAACCCACGGTTGACTTGGCCTCGGGAAGGATGAACCCGTCGGTAATGAACTCGCGGCGTTCGATGTCGAATTCCCGCACCACCGACGCGTCCGCGCCGCCTCGCGACAGGGAAATCAGCGCCCGGCGGTAGTCCGGCCGGAGGCACTGGGCGCCGTGGTAGACCCAGTTCTCGCCCTCCTCGCGGGCCAGCGCATCGACGTCGAGCAGGATGTCCCAGTCCGGCGCCTCCTTGCGGTACTCCGCGAGCGTGGTGCGCCGCCACAGGCCGCGCGGGTGTTCGCGATCACGCCAGAAGTTGTACCGGTAATCCCCGCGCCGGGTGATGTACGGGATTCGATCGGTGTCATCGAGAACCTCACGAATCTCGGTTTTCAGCGCCTCGAAACGGGATCCGCTGGCTAGCTGTGCCATGGTTTCGGCGTTGCGTTCGCGCACCCAGGACAGGGCTCGCTCGCCGGTTACATCCTCTAACCACTGGTACGGGTCATCCACGGTCATGGCAGCCAGTCTGCCTCACGGGCGAACGCCAGTGAGCCGAATCCCGGCGTGCGTGCGGTAGCGGCGATTGACCGCGATTAGGTTAGCGGCCAGCGCCTCCACCTGGCCGGCGTTGCGCAGCCGCCCGCCGTACACACCGCGCACTCCCGGGATCGCGTCGGCCAGCGCTCGCACCTGGTCGACGGCCGCCCGATCGTCACCGAGCACCAGCACATCGCAGTCCACCTGGATGATCGACAGATCAGCCAGGATCACCGCGGAGACGTGGTGAAATGCGGCGATCACCCGCGAGTCGGGCAGCAGCGCGGCGGCCCGTTGCGCGGCGCTGCCATCCGTGATCTGAAGCGGGTACGGCCCGCGCTCGTCGAAGCCGAGCGGGTTGACGCAGTCGACGACAATCTTGCCGGCGAGTGGTTCCCGCAGCGACTCGAGCAGCGCGTCGTGCCCCTCCCAGGGCACCGTGACCAGCACGACGTCGGCTCGTGCCGCACACCCGACGTTGTCCGCCCCGCTCACCGCATCCGAACCAGCATCCAAGCCGGCTCGCCTGGCTAGGTCTCGGGCGACCGTCTCGGCCCGGCCAGCGTCCCTGGAACCGATCACGACTTGCAGCCCAGCGGCGGCCCAGCGCAGCGCGAGACCGCTACCTTCCGGTCCAGTACCGCCCAAGATACCGATCATGAGTTGTCCACCGCCGCTTGATAGAGGTCACGTTTGGAGACGCCGTGGCCGGCTGCCACGGCGGCTACCGCGTCCTTGAGCCGCTGCCCGGAAGCCACCCGCGCACTCACCTCGTCGAGGAGATCTGCTACCTCCGGCGGGTCCGGCACCGGCGCACCCGCCAGCACCACGGTGATCTCACCGCGTACCCCGCCGGCCGCCCACTCGGCAAGCGCAGCTAACCCTCCACGGCGGATCTCCTCGTAGGGTTTGGTGAGTTCCCGGCATACCACCGCCGCACGGTCGGCCCCGAGTACCTCCACCGCCTCAGCCAGGGTGGCCGCCAACCGGTGCGGTGATTCGAAAAATACGCAGGTGCGCTGCTCCGCGGCCAGGCTGGCCAACCACCGCCGGCGTGGTCCGTCCCGGCGCGGCGGGAAACCCTCGAAACAGAACCGATCACTGGGCAAGCCCGATACGGCCAGCGCTGTGGTCACCGCCGAAGGGCCGGGCAGGCAGGTCACCCGCAGCCTCTCCTGCACGCATGCGGCCACCAGCCGGAAACCCGGATCGGACACCGCCGGCATCCCGGCGTCGGTCACCACCAGCACGGTCGCGCCACCGCGGATGGCCGCCAGCAGCGCGGGGATGCGGGCCGCTTCCACCGCGTCGTAGTGAGACACGATCCGGCCGCTCACGGTCACCTGTAACGCGGCGGCGAGCGCCCGCAACCGGCGGGTGTCCTCTGCGGCGACCACGTCAGCAGTGCCCAGCGCTGCCACCAAGCGCGGCGAGGCGTCCCGCGCGTCGCCCAGTGGGGTAGCGGCCAGTACCAGCGCCCCGCCCTCGGCTGATTCGGAACCGGAGCCAGCGGAGGCAGCAGCGTCCGGGTTGCCTGGCACGCAGCCGAGCCTACGATCTGCTTCCGTGACGGTGGTCCGGGAGGCTCATGCCGACACCCCGGCGGCGCTGAGCGGCCCGGCCGGTCGGCTGCCGCGGCTGGTACCACGGCCGCTGACCGATCGGCTGCGCAGCTGGGTGGTCACGCTGAGCTTGACCTTGATCGCCGGCCTGGTGCGGCTGTGGAACCTGGGCTACCCCACTGATCGCGGCACCCCGGTATTCGACGAAAAGCACTACGCGCCGCAGGCCTGGCAGATGCTGCGCAACGGTGGGGTGGAGGACAACGCAGGATACGAGCTAGTCGTGCACCCGCCGCTGGGCAAGCAGCTCATCGCGCTGGGCGAGGCGGTGATGGGCTACGACAGCTGGGGATGGCGGATTTCCGCCGCGCTGGCCGGCACGGTTTGCGTGTTGCTCATCGTGCGGATCGTGCGGCGGATGACCCGCTCAACCTTGTTGGGTGGGATCGCCGGGGTGCTGCTCATCGCCGATGGCGTCAGCCAGGTGCAGTCGCGCATCGGAATGCTCGACATCTTCCTGGCGATGTTCGTGCTCGCCGCGTTCGGCTGCTTGATCGTCGACCGGGAACAGGTGCACCAGCGGCTGGCCACGGTGCTCCGGGAGGGTCGCATTGCCGACACCGACTTCGGCCCTCGGTTGGGCGTGCGCTGGTGGCGCTTCAGCGCCGGGGTACTGCTCGGATTGGCCTGCGGGACGAAGTGGTCCGGGGCGTACTTCCTCGCCGCGTTCGCCGTGCTGAGCGTGGTATGGGACGGCTGCGCGCGGCGCGCTGCGGGGGTGCACCGGCCATGGGCCGGCACGCTGACCCGAGACCTCGGGCCAGCGTCGTGGGCGCTGGCGATGGTGCCGATCGGCACTTACCTGGCGACCTGGTGGGCGTGGTTCAGCAGCGAGACCGGGATCGATCGGCACGTGGTGGGCAACCAGATCGGTACCGGCGGACCGTGGCACTTCGTACCGGCGGCGCTGCGCGGGCTGTGGTACTACAACGCCGCGGTGCTTCGCTTCCACGAGCACCTGTACACGCCCGCCCATCCACACCCGTGGGAATCCAAACCATGGAGCTGGCCGATGGGCCTGCGGCCGATGCTCTACTACTACCAGTCCGGGGCGGGTGCGCCTGGCTGCGGGCGGTCGGACTGCGTGGCGACCGTGATGCTCATCGGCACGCCGGCGCTGTGGTGGCTGACCCCGCCGGTGCTCGCGTGGGCGCTGTGGCGGGCCGCCAGCGGGCCTGACTGGCGCTACGCCGCCGCACTGACGGGCTACGCCGCCGGCTGGTTGCCCTGGTTATCGAATATCCACCGGCAGATGTACTTCTTCTACATGACGCCGGTGGCGCCGTTTCTGGTGATCGCCATGACCCTGGTGCTCGGCGAAATCCTCGGCCGGGCCGCCGACGGCGTCGAGCGGCGCGGGACGGGGCTGCTGGTGGTCTCGCTCTACGTGGGACTGGTTGTAGCGAACTTCATCTGGCTCTGGCCGATCCTTACGGGTGGCTCGATCACTCCGGATCACTGGAACGCAGAGCTGTGGCTACCTTCCTGGCGCTGAACCCGGTTCAGCTGCCGAGCAGGATCTGCCCATCCGAAACGGTGATCTCCCGTGCCGCCAGGGAGCGCTGCGCGGGGCCGTGCACGACCGAGCCATCAGCGATGGCGTACTTGCTGCCGTGGCACGGGCAGTCGATCGTGCCATCGGCCACCTTGTTCACCGTGCAGCCCTTGTGGGTGCAGATTGCCGAGAACGCCTTGAACGCGCCCGGCGCCGGCTGGGTCACCACGATCTTCTCGCGAGGGAAGACCGTTCCGCCACCGACGGGGATGTCACTTGCGGACGCCAACCGCTCACCGGGAGTTCCCGCCGGGGCTGAAGTGGCCGAGGGCGGCTCCGTGACCGGCGTCGAGGGCGCCTGCGACGCCGGCGCGGCGCCCTGGTTCCGGGTGCCGGCGCACGCGGCGACCGCAGCCGATACGGCCAGGATCCCAGAACCGGCCACCATAGCGCGCCGGGTCAGTTGCGATCCGGGTCGAAGTTCGCCGAACATCATCACTCCTTGCCAGTGGAGGTGCAGGATCACCCAGGTTGGACAACTGGCCCCGAACTGGCCGAATGCTATCACCGGTTGTGATAACCAGATTGATCTTAACCCGATCGATAGACACCCTTGAAGGTGGTGGCCGTAGCGCAACGCCTCGCACAGGATGTCTGAACCGCTTCGGCGTCCGGAACGAACGTTGTGCATAGGGAGGTCTTTATGAGCAACGCAGCCCACCACACTTCCGGCCGGCCGCGCGCAGCTCAGCCGCAAAACCGGTACGCCGATCTCGCCCCCCAGCACCTTCACTGGTCAGACAACGGTCGCACCAAGCCCGTACGGCGCAGCGTCGACCTATCCCCGACCTACCACGCCCAGCTGACCCAGTGGTGCGTCGAGGCCGCGCAGATCATCGGTGCGCCGCGGGTGACCGGTCAAGATGTCATCCGCGCTTTAGTCGCGCGGCTGCTGATGGATGAGTCGCTGGCCCGCCGGATCCGGGATGACCTCAGCATGGATTTGTAGACGCTTCGTCGATCACCGCCATCCTCGTCGCTAGGGTGCACCCCGGACGACGGGAGGGCTGGGGTGAACGGCGGATTCCTGGTAGACGTTGCCGCGCTGGACCAACTCATCGCCACGCTGTCCAAGGCGGCGGAACGAATGCATACCGCCAGCGACCGGTTGCGCGCCGCGTCGGCAGCCGATCTGGGTGGCGGTGATCTCGACCACGCCACCGCAGATTTTCAGAGCCGGTGGGAGTACGGCATCGGGAAGATCAGTCAAGCTTCGGAGCAGATGACCGACTCGCTGCGCGAGGCTGCAGCCAGCTACGAGCACACCGATCAGATCGTCGCGACCCTGTTCCCCACCATCAGCGCGGTACTACTGGAAGCCCCATCCCCGATCAGCCGGCCCTCGATGCCGGGGTGGCACGGTGAGCACCGTGACGATGCGCGCCTATCCCGCGCTGGGCTTCGATCCGGCGCCCGGCGCGACGGAACGGGTCGGTGGGCTCGCGGCCGATCTCGCCTCGGTGGCCAGCGAGCTCGATGCCGCCCGGCAGGCGCTGCTGAAAATCGGCCGCAGCGGCGGTCCCTGGCAGGGTGATGCCGCGGAAGCCTTCCATCACAAGCTCGGCGAGCTGCCGGACTACCTGGACAAAGCCAACCGCTCGCTTGGTGACGCCGCCCGGAGCCTGGACCAGTGGGCCGCCGACTTGACGTCGATGCAGGCCACTGCCGCCCACTACGAGGCCGAGGCGGCACAGATGCTGCAGCGGCTGGGCGCCGCCCAGTCCAACCCCGACCTCGCCCTCTCCGGCCAAACGTTCCCCGACGAGGCTTCCCTGGGCCGGGCGCAGGCCCGTTATGACGCCGCCACCGCGGAGCTGAACCTGGCCGCGAAGGAGCTAGACGCCATCCGTGATCTGGCGCGGCGCCTGCTCACCCAGCACAATGAGCTGGTCAGCGAGGTCGCGGCCGCGCTGCGGCGGGCCACCGACGAGGCGCCGGAAGAACCCGGCTTGCTCGACCGGTTGGTCGAAGGATTCCTCGACGGCATGTCCACACTCGCCTCGGCCGCGTGGCAGTGGGTCCAGGAGCACGCTGATCTGATCGCCCAGTTCGGCGACATTATGAGCAAGATCAGCACCGCACTCGGCGTGCTGGCCATCATCACCGCCCCGTTCGAGCCGGTTGGCGCGATCTTCGCCGGTGCTGCTGCCGGAACGGCTCTCATGGCGTTGGGTGCACACGGCCTGGCCAAAGCGGGGGGCGCAAAAGTGGGATGGGGTTCGATTGCTGGCGACGCCCTGGGCGCGCTGCCGTTCATCGGCGGTATTGGCCGGGGCGCGAAGGTTGTCACCGGTGCCGAGCGCGCACTGGGCGCCACCCGTGGTGAGGTGCTCGGCTACGCCTCCTCCCGGGCCGCGGAACTCGGTGGGCAGGCCGTCGAGATCATCGGCCGACACGCGGCACGCACCATCGCCGTGATCAAGGGTCCGGGCCTGCTAGGGCGTCTTGATACCGGCATCGAGGCGGCCTATCAGGGAATCCGGGAAGGAGAACTGATCGGAACCAAAGGACTGAACACGGTTATCGAGAACCTGGGCGGCACCGGCAGGATCGATCCACTCTCAGCCAGCGGCCGGGCGCTGGACGCCACCATCAAGGGCGGCCACGAAGTGGCCAAGGAGGTCTACCACCACCTTGCCGGGCCGGATGGCCCGCCGCCCCCGGCGGGGCAAACCTTCCGCGCGCGGGTAGCGGCCCGGGGTGTGGCATGACTGGGTTCACCATCGGGTTACCGGAAGGCTTCATCGAGCTTTCCGCCACCCCGGCGACTGCTGAGCTACAGCGCGAGCTGGAAGAGCTGTTCAGCCTGCCGGCCGGTGACACCAGCGCGGCGCGGGTCGCGGAGTCGCTGTCCGCGCTGGGTGCGCTGGCTGCCGGCAGCGGCGCGCAGTACTCCTCGATCGGTCTGTTCCGCTCCCCCGACGATCCCCAACGCCCGGTCAGCGTGGTGCTTACCGCGAGCCAGATGGCCTCGAACCACGACGGCGCCGGCACGGTGATCACTGGGCTGCGTCAGGTTTACGCCGCAGATCCCGGCACCGAGGTGCTCCAGCTGCCGGCCGGTCGAGCCCTGGCTACGGTCGGCGAAGAGCCGTTGCTTATTAAGCTCGACGGTGACGCCCCCGTGGCGCTGCTGCAACGTCAAGTAGTCGCCTGGATCCCGGATCGCGCGGGGTCTGCGGTGGCCGTCGTCGGCGTTGCGTCGAACTGCTGGCAGGACTGGCCGCACGTCTGCGATCTCGCACTGGAGATATTCGACTCCGTCGCCTGGGATGATCGCTAGTGGGCTGCTGGGCAGTAGCGCGGTGTCGGGTCACCAAGCCGCACCGTTGGCCCAGCGGATATCGAGCCGGGCGCGGCAGCGTAGGCAATCTCCAGCTCGCGCTGCATCCGGCGCAGCCGGAAGTGGCGGCGGGGATTCCGGGACACGCGCTCGCCGCTGATCACGGTCGCCAAGATCAGCCAGGCCAGGACCGGGCCCACTGCCGTCCGGGCCGATATGCCCAGATCTGCGGTGGCGAGGAAGGCGCTGAAGAGCAGCGCCAGCCCGGCCGAGGCACCCAGCGCCAACGACCAGCCGACCATGGACGAGCGCATGCCGCCCGACTGATCGAATGCCAGTTCTGCGCGTATCAGCCACAACCGCCGCAGCCGCGCATCCGGGGGGACTTCAGCGCTGGGGACCGGCGGACGCGGACCTAGCCGGGGCCGCCGCGGCTGGACATCCGGCAGCTGCGCCCACGCTTGCTGCGGTAGCCAGCTGGGCATCGGGCCCCGGCTCCCAGTCCAGTGCCGGCGCGCTTGGCCCGCCACGGCGGCGCAGCTGGATCCGGGCGCCGCCGAGGCAGGCCAGCGTGATCGTCCCAAGGATCGCGGTCGCGAGCACTGCCGGGAGGCGAT
>DASQVU010000290.1:0-4603 GCA_035640615.1 Pseudonocardiaceae bacterium | reverse complement strand
CCGGTACTGGGAAGTACTCGACACCGTCCCGGCCGTCGTCGACCCGCCGCACCCGCGTTCCCTGGCCTTGCCGGTGCGCGGCTCGCTGCGGCTGGAGGGGGTGTGGTTCCGCTACCCGGGCGCGGCCACCGATGTGCTGCGCGGGGTCGATCTCGATATTCAGCCAGGCGAGACGGTTGCGCTGGTGGGTGCCACCGGCTGCGGCAAGACCACCCTGACCGCGCTGATCCCACGGCTGGCCGACGTCACCGGCGGCCGGATCCTGCTCGACGGGGTCGATCTGCGGGATCTGACGTTGGCCGAGCTGCGCACGACCGTGGCGACCGCGTTCGAAGAGCCGGTGCTGTTCTCCGCGTCGGTGCGGGAGAACGTGGCGCTGGCCGTCCCGGGCGCTTCCGACGACCAGGTGCGCCGCGCGCTTGCGGTGGCGCACGCCGAGCAGTTCGTCGAGGCCTTGCCGTGGGGGCTGGACACCCGGATCGGGGAGCAAGGCCTGACCCTGTCCGGAGGTCAGCGGCAGCGCCTGGCGCTGGCCCGCGCAGTGATCGGGAAACCCGCAGTGCTCGTACTCGACGACCCGCTGTCCGCACTTGATGTGCACACCGAGGCCGAGGTCGAGGCGGCACTGCGCACGGTGCTGCGCGGCGTGACCGCCCTGGTAGTGGCGCACCGGCCGTCCACCGTGCAGCTCGCCGACCGGGTGGCACTGCTGGCCGGCGGCAGGATCGCGGCGGTGGGCAGGCATGCCGAGCTACTCGCCAACGTGCCGGAGTACCGCCGTCTGCTGTCTCCCGAGGCTGACGCGGTGGTGGCCCGATGACCGAGGAGTGGCGCGGAGTAGCCGCCGAGGATCTCGACGCGATCGATACCGCCACCGGCTTGCGGCTGGCCGGCCGGTCCCGCCGGTTGCTCGGTTCGCTGCTGCGCCCGCAACTGCGCGGGGTATGCGTTGCGGTCGGGCTGCTCCTCGCCGAGCAACTCGCCCTGCTGGCCGGACCACTGCTGATCGCGGTGGCGATCGACCATGGCATTCCGGCTGCGCTGGCCGGTCGGCCCGGCACCTTGACCTGGTGCGTCGCCGGTTACGCGGTAGCCGGTGCGGCCGATGCGCTGATCGTCAACACCTTCCTGCGGCTGTCCGGGCGGATGGGCGCCGACGTGCTGATCGATCTTCGCGAGCGGGTGTTCGGGCAGATTCAGCGGTTGTCGTTGGCCTTCCACGAGCGCTACACGTCGGGGCGGGTGATCTCCCGGCTGACCAGCGACTTGGACTCGCTACAGGAACTGCTGGACGAAGGCCTGGATGGGCTGTTCTCGCTGCTGTCGATCATCAGCATCGGGACGATGCTGATGGTGCTGGACGTCCCCCTGGGGCTGGTGGCGCTGGCCGGCTTCGTGCCGCTCGGTTTGCTGACTCGCTGGTACCGGCGACGCTCCCAGCACACCTACCGCCGGACCCGCCGCTGGATCGCCGAGGTCATCGTCCAGTTCGTCGAGACCATGAACGGGATGCGCGCGGTGCAGGCGTTTCGCCGGGAGCAGCGCAACGCCTCGATCATGGCGCGGCTCAATACGTCCTTCGCCGACGCCGAAACCGAGGCGGCCTGGCTGATCGCCCGGTTCACCTCGACCGTCCGGGTGGTCGCTTCGGTGTCGATCGCGGTGACGCTGCTGCTGGGCGGGTTGCGGGTACTTGAGGGCAGCCTCACCCTGGGGGTGCTCACGGCGTTCGTGCTCTACCTGCGCCGCTTCTACGACCCGCTCGACGAGCTGGCGATGTTCGCCAACTCCTACGCCTCGGCGGCGGCCGCGCTGGAGAAGATTTCCGGGCTGCTCGAGGAGCGTCCCGCCGTCGGCGATCCTGCTTCGCCGGTCCCACTGCCGGTTCCGGTACGCGGCGAGGTGGTCTTCGACCAGGTGCGCTTCTCCTACGGGGGTCCGGAGGTGCTTCCCCCGCTGGATCTGGTGATTCCCGCTGGCCAGACCGTTGCCCTCGTCGGCGCGACCGGGGCTGGCAAGTCGACGGTGGCCAAGCTGCTGGCCCGGTTCTACGACCCGGTGGCCGGTACCGTGCGGCTCGACGGTGTCGACCTGCGCTCGGTGGCCGACGCCGATCTGCGGCGGGCCGTGGTGATGGTGACCCAGGAGTCGTTCCTGTTCTCCGGCTCTGTGGCCGACAACATCGCGCTGGGCTGCGTCTCTTCTTCTGGCCGCGCCGCATCCCGGTCGGAGATCGTGGCGGCCGCCCGGGCGGTAGGGGCCGATGAGTTCATCACCGCGCTACCCGAGGGCTACGACACCGACGTGCGCAAGCGCGGCGCCCGGCTGTCCGCCGGGCAGCGGCAACTGGTGTCGTTCGCGCGCGCCTTGCTCGCCGATCCGGCGGTGCTGGTGCTCGACGAGGCCACCTCGTCGCTGGACATTCCCTCGGAGCAGGCGGTGCAGGCCGCGCTGGCCACCGTGCTGGCCGGCCGCACCGCACTGATCATCGCGCACCGGCTGTCCACCGTGCTGATCGCCGACCGCGTGCTCGTCCTCGCCGACGGCGCCGTGGTCGAGGACGGCCCCCCGACCCAACTCATCACCGCATCCGGCCCGTTCGCCTCCCTCCACGCAACCTTCACCCGCAGTCTGGATGTGGAGTGCTGTTTTGAGGCCGGAAAACCGCAGTCTGCATCCAGACTGCGTGGCTAGGCGCGGCCCAGGAGGGAGAGGAGCAGGGCTAGCCAGGTGAGCAGGATGCCGGCGGCGGCGCCGTAGGCGATCCAGCGCCAAGTCGGGGCCGTGCGGGATAGCCAGATGGAGGGGGTTAGGCCGGCGGCCACGAGCAGGTTCGCCAGGGCAACCACGCCGCGGCCGTTGGGCTCCAGTCCCTGCGACAGGCGCAGCAGCGCGATCCCGACGATCACCGCCGCTGCCCCGCTGACGGTGAGCCCGGTCCACCACGGCGTCGGCTCACCTGTCGGCATCGACATGGTGAGGAACCTTAGACGCGGCCCGCACCGGCGAAGGCAATGGCAGCGGCGGTGGCGACGTTGAGCGAGTCCACTCCGGGCGCCATCGGGACGCGTACGGCCAGATCCGCTGCAGCCAACGCGGCGGCGGACAGCCCCGGACCCTCCGCCCCGAGCAGCCACGCTACCCGGCCGGTTGCCGCACCCGCCCGACCCAGCGGAAGCGCATCCGCTGCGGGAGTCAGCGCCACCACCAGGAAACCTGCTGCCCGCAGGAGCTCCAGGTCATCTGGCCAGCGGCGCAAGGGGGCGAACGGCACGCGAAGCACGTGCCCCATGGACACCCGCACGCTGCGCCGGTACAGCGGATCGGCGCAGCCCGGACCCAGCAACACCGCGTCCACCCCGAGAGCGGCCGCATTACGGAACAGCGCGCCCAGGTTCTCGTGGTCATTGATGCCCTCAAGCACCGCGAGATGCCGTGACCTGCCGATGAGTTCCGGCACCGACGGAACCGGCGCTCGGTCTGCGGTAGCGAGCACGCCGCGGTTGAGATGGAAGCCGACAACCTGCGCCATCAGCTCCGCCGACCCGGCGTAGCACGGCGCCCCGGCGACGGTGACCTCGCCGACCAGCTGGGAAACCTTCGCCGGCACGCCGAACACGGCCCGTGGCCGGTATGGCGAAGCCAGCAGCCGGCGCACCACGGCGACGCCTTCGGCGATCACCAGGCCGCGCCCGCCGGGGCGATCCGGGCGGCGATCAGCCAGCGTGAGATCACGGAAATCGTCCAGCCGGGGGTCGTCCGCATCGCGCACCTCGACGATCTCGCCCACACTGTCAGTTTTGCAAGGTTGGCAACTGCGCCAGGCCAGCCCACCAGTTCGGCGGCTGGTCACAGCTCGCGGCGCTGTGTCACGGTGAGCGCGGCGGGGAAAGCGGGGGTGGCATGGGCGAAGGCCTGGTCGACGCGGTCTACACGACGCGCGACCTACAGCGCTACCGGACCAAGACCCAACGGTGTCTGGAAGCGCTGGCGCAGATGCTGAGCGGCGACAGCTTCGCTGCCGGTCCCGAGTGCATGGGCCTGGAACTCGAGCTGAACCTCGTCGACCAGAACGTCGATCCGGCGATGGCGAATCAGACCGTGCTCAAGCACATCGACGATCCGGCTTTCCAGACCGAGCTCGGCCAGCACAATATCGAGATCAACGTCCCGCCCCGGCCGTTGGCCGACGACGAAGCCCTGGGGCTCGAGCGCGAGCTGCGCGCCGGTCTCAATACCGCCAACGACGCCGCCCGCGCCGCCGGGGTGGGCCTGGTGATGATCGGCATCCTGCCGACGCTGCGACCGGATCACTTCGACCGACGGTGGATGTCGCCCAATTCGCGCTACGCGCTGCTGAACCGGCAGATCCTGGCCAGCCGGTCGGAAGATCTACAGCTCGACATGGAGGGCGTGCCACTGGCCGGCGGGAAACCGGAACGCTTGCTGTGTGCCGCTGACTCGGTCCTGCCCGAATCCGGGTGCACGTCGGCGCAGCTGCACCTGCAGATCGGTCCCGAGCAGTTCGCCGCGCACTGGAACGCTGCCCAGGCGCTGGCCGGGGTGCAGGTAGGGCTGGGCGCAAACTCGCCATTCCTGCTCG
>DASQVU010000289.1:0-2592 GCA_035640615.1 Pseudonocardiaceae bacterium | reverse complement strand
CAGGACGAGGCCGCCGATGACCGTCCACGACGACAGCACCGCAAGCACGCCCAGCACCAATGCAGCCACTCCGAAGCCGTTGCGAGGCTGCGCCACAGGCGCGCCATACCCGGTGGAGCCGTACCCCGGCACGTTCATCGGGCTCACCTCACCTCGTCGGTGCCCTCGTCTCACAATCATCGCACCGACCGGTTTGAATTGTCGATCAACGGTCGTGGCCCAGACCGCGATTAGCGCGGTGTGATCAGATGGAGGCCACCCAGCCCGGGCTGGAGTGCAGAGGGGATGCGGATCGACCCGTCGGGCTGCTGGTGGTTTTCCAGGATCGCGACGATCCAGCGGGTGGTGGCCAGCGTGCCGTTGAGGGTCGCGGCGACCTGCGGGCGCCCATCAGCATCGCGGTACCGGGTGCCCAGCCGGCGGGCCTGGAAGGTGGTGCAGTTGGAGGTGGAGGTCAGCTCCCGGTAGGTCTGCTGGGACGGCAGCCAGGCCTCGCAGTCGAACTTGCGGGCCGCGGAGCTGCCCAGATCCCCGGCCGCCACGTCGATGACCCGGTAAGGCACCTCGATCGCGGCCAGCATCTGCTCCTCCCAGGCGAGCAGGCGCTCGTGCTCGGCCTCGGCATCTTCCGGGCGGCAGTAGACGAACATCTCGACCTTGTCGAACTGGTGCACCCGGATGATGCCTCGGGTGTCCTTGCCGTAGGACCCAGCTTCGCGCCGGAAGCATGACGACCAGCCGGCGTAGCGCAACGGTCCAGCCGACAGGTCGATGATCTCCTCGGCGTGATACCCGGCCAGTGGAACCTCGGAGGTACCCACCAGGTAAAGGTCATCGTCGCGCAGCCGGTACACCTCGGCGGCGTGCGCGCCGAGGAACCCGGTGCCGTCCATGATCTCCGGGCGGACCAGCACCGGCGGGATCACCAGGGTGAAGCCGGACGCCACCGCTTGCGACACCGCCAGCTGCAACAAACTGAGCTGCAGCTGGGCGCCCAATCCGGTGAGGAAGTAGAACCGCGCGCCGGAGACCTTGGCACCGCGCTCGGTGTCGAACAGCCGTAACGACGTGCCCAGCTCGACGTGGTCCCGCGGATCGAAATCGAACTCGGGCGGCGTGCCGACGTGTTTGAGCACGACGTAGTCGTCCTCACCGCCGGCCGGGACTCCGTCGATGATCAGGTTCGGCACCGCCCGGTGCGCGGCCTGGAATGCTTCCTCGGCGCTGGCCTGCTCGGCGTCGGCGGCCTTGACGTCCGCGGCGAGCTGCTTGGCATGGGCCAGTAGCTCGTCGCGCTCGGCGCCGCGTGCCTTGCCGACCTGCTTGCCCAGCGCTTTCTGCTCGGCGCGCAGTGAGTCCGCCGCGGCAACGGCCTTGCGTCGCCGCTCGTCCGCGCCGATCAGCGCGTCGACGGCACCCTCGTCTTCACCGCGGGCCCGCTGCGAGGCACGCACCCGGTCCGGGTTCTCCCGCAGCACCTTGAGATCGATCACGACCGGTCAGCCTAGCGGGATAGCTCGGCGGCGGCTTCGAGCAGCATCCAACCGGACAGCTGCACCGACAGGTCTCGTTCGGGCCGGCCTGGCGCGGGTGGCCGCGCGGGCACGGTCCACTGCGGGCCGAACACCGGACCTCCATCGGCGACGCTGCGGTTGCGCCAGGCCGCTTCGGCGGAGTCCAGCACCAGCCGGGTAGCTGTCTTGCCAGCGGGCTGTTCGGGCGGCAGCCTGACCGCGGCCAGCGCAAGGTAGCGGGCCAGGATGCCGGTGAACAGCCCGCCGTCGCCGCCGCCGTGCCCGCGCAGCACGCCGTCGTCGGTGAGGTGCTCCGCGACCGCGTGCACCGTCCGGTCTGCCTGTTCCCACCAGCGGGCGGCACCGGTGGCGGTACCCAGCTCGACGCAGGCGCCGAGCAGCACGCCCTGGCAGTAGCTGTAGACGGCGCGTTCCACAGACCGCACCGAGCCGTCCGGGTTCACCCGCGCCCCGTCGAAGACCAGACCGGTATCCGGATCGATCAGGTTCGCCAGCATCCACTCCACCAGCGAAGTCGCGATGCCCACGTTGCCCCGCCGGGCGTAGAAGATCGCGGCCGGCCCGGTGGCCGGGACGTTGACGAGGTCGTCACCGACCCGCCAGCGCATCCCCCCGGCCGGGCCGCGACCGAACCGCATCCGGCGCATGATGGCCTCTTGCGCGTCCGGCTTGTGCACTCCGGCGAGCGCCGCGGTGCGTTGCAGGGCCAGGCCAAGCCAGGCGATGTCGTCGTAGTAGCTGTTGACCCAGCCGGTGACGTTGCGCAGCCGCACGCCGCGGATCAGTGCGGCGATGGCATCCCGCCGCCACTGTGTCGGGGCTCGGTGGTAGGCGTCGACCATGCAGTCCAGCAGGTGCGCCTGCCACCAGTAGCGCAATCGTATCGAGTGCCCTGGCCAGCTGGGCCGTCCCAACCGGGTGTCCAGCAGCGCCGGCAGGCCGCGCAGGTGCCGGGTGTGCACGGCCCGCTCGGCCGCGGCCGAGCGGCCCGCCCAGGCGCTCACCAGGCCGCTCCCAGGTCGGCGTGCTGGCGGATCCAGGCATGCATGGCGATCCC
>DASQVU010000288.1:0-5041 GCA_035640615.1 Pseudonocardiaceae bacterium | reverse complement strand
CGGACGAGGTGTGTGTCAACGTGCGCGTCGTCGGTGCGGATTCCTACCGTGTCGGTATGAAGGTAATCACGCTCGCCAATGGCGCCGCCCGGCACGACCGTGAAACCCGGAGTCAGCACCCGAAAGCGCGGTGGTTCCCGGTCACGGTTAGCCGCGGGTTTCCTGGTCGGGGCGCGCGCCCTGATCTCTTGGTGATCGACCCAGCGGCTCAAAGATGAGCAACACCCTGACCGACCCCCGCACGGACCGGGCGTTTTTCGGGCATCCTCGCGGGTTGGCCAACCTGTTCGGCGTCGAGGTCTGGGAGCGTTTCTCGTTTTACGGGATGCTCGCGTCTTTGACGTTGTACCTGTATTACGCGGCGGCGGGGGCCGACCCGGGGCTGGGATTACCGAAGGCCACCGCGACCAGCCTGGTCGGCGCTTACGGCGGGTTGGTCTATGTGTCGACCATAGCCGGGTGCTGGGTCGCCGACCGGGTACTGGGCGCCGAGCGCACCTTGTTCTGCAGCGCGGTGCTGGTGATGATCGGGCACATCGCGCTGGCGATCCTGCCGGGCTTCGTGGGCATCGGCGTGGGGCTGGCCTGTGTCGCGCTGGGCAGCGGTGGTGTCAAGGGCAACGCCACCGCGGTGGTGGGCACGCTGTATGCACCGAACGACGACCGCAGGGACGCCGGTTTTTCGATCTTCTACATGGGGATCAATGTCGGTGCCCTGCTCGGCCCGCTGCTCACCGGCTTCACCCGAACCACCCTGGGTTTCCACTACGCCTTCGGGGTGGCCGCCATCGGCATGGCGGTCGGCCTGATCCAGTACACCCTGGGCCGCGGCAACTTGGGGCGGGAGGCGAGCATCATCCCCAACCCGCTGCCCCGCGCCCGCGGGGTCACCGTCGCCACCGGTGTCGCGGTGGTCGCGGCCGCCGTGGCCGTGCTCGTGGCGCGGGGAGTGATCACGGCCGCGAACCTGTCCACCATCGTGGTTGCCGTGTGCGGGATCGCCGCGGCGGCGTACTTCGGGGTCATCCTGACCAGCCGGAAGATCACGGCGGTGGAGCGCAGCCGGGTGCAGTCGTTCATCCCGCTGTTCCTCGCCAACGCCGCGTTTTGGTCGCTGTTCCAGCAGTATTTCACGGTAGTGGAGATTTACGCCGATCGGCGGACCGATAAGAACTTCTTCGGCTGGGAGATGCCGACGGAATGGGTGATATCGTTCGATCCAATTTTCGTTATCGTGCTGGCGCCTTTGTTTGCGCTGCTGTGGACCAAGCTTGGATCCCGCCAGCCGTCAACACCCGCCAAATTTGCGCTCGGCAACGTAGTGATCGGCCTGGCCTTCCTGCTGTTCCTGCCGTGGTCCGGCGGCGCCGGGCCCAGCACCCCCCTGCTCGCGGTGGCGTTCATCGTGCTCATCTTCGCGATGGGGGAGCTATCGATCTCACCGATCGGCTTGTCGCTGGCCACCAAGATCTCCCCCAAGGTGTTTCGCAGCCAGACGGTGGCGCTGTACTTCCTGTCGGTCGCCCTCGGCACGGCGATGTCCGGGTCGCTCGCCGGCTACTACAGCCCGCACTACGAGGCACGTTACTTCGGTGGCCTCGGGGCGGCAGCGATCCTTGTCGGGCTGATCGTCGTCGCCACCAGCCCGATGATCCGGCGTCTCATGGCCGGCGTGCGCTGAGACGCCGCAGTACCAGTCGCCGGCTGGATCGTTAAACGGGACGCCGGGCCTTGTCCGGTCAGCCGGAAAGCCCCCACCTGTGGCGTACGAAGTGGGCCGCGTACGCCCTCTTTATAGCTGTACGGCCGAGACGGGGACAGCTAGTGCGACCCGCCATGGTCGGACCGCGAACTCCAGGAGCCTCCGATGCCTGACACCCACATTGCGGTTCCGCAAGAAGCGGTTCCGCAAGAAACCGACACATACGCAGCGCACCGGATGGCCGCTGCGGCCGCCGCCAAGGCCAAGCGGTTGTGGCCCGGTGTGATCGGCGAGGTGCTCGCCAACGAGGTGATGGCCGCGCTCGATCTGCCGGCATGGTTGCGGCCGCAAACGCGCACCAGCCGACTCGTCGACGCGATACTGGCCTTCAGCTACGAGCCAGCCGGCTCTCGGGGTGAGCGACCGGCTGCCTAGCGCGCCAGGTAACCACCGCCGACGGTGAGCACCGCGGCCGTTGGTGCTGTGGCCCCGCTGTTGGCGGTCCGGGGCTGGGGTGGTGTGCTGGGCGGCGTGCCGCCGATGGATCAGCTGCCGCACCGGCCCGACACACACCGCCGCGACACACGCCGCTCCGACATGGACGGGGAGTCCGCGCAGCGGGATGGGTCCGCGCGGCGGGTGGCGTGGTCAGACCGGTCGTTGGCGCATGCATCGGGGTCGATGGCGGTGGCCACGGTGATCAGCCGGCTGACCGGTCTGGTGGCCAAGCTGCTGCTGGCCGCAGCGCTCGGCTTCGGGTTGCTCAACGACTCTTACAACATCGCCAACGAGCTGCCGAACATGGTGTACGAGCTGCTGCTGGGTGGGGTGCTCTCCAGCGTGGCGATCCCGGTGCTGGTCCGCGCCCAGCGCACCGATCCCGACGGCGGGTATGCCTACGCCCAGCGGCTGCTCACGATGAGCACGGTCGCCCTGGTCATCGGCACGACCGCTGCGGTGGCCGCAGCCCCCTGGCTGATCCGGCTGTCGGTGACTAGCGGCCCGCACGCCAGCCCTGCGCTCGCCACCGCGTTCGCCTACCTGCTGCTCCCGGAGATCCTCTTCTACGGCCTGGCCGCGCTGATCGGCGCGGTGCTCAACAGCCGCGGCGTGTTCGGACCACCGGCGTGGGCACCGGTGGCCAACAACCTGGTGCTCATCGCGGTGATCGGCGCGTACATGCTCACGCCAGGGCGGATCAGCCTGCAGCCGAACCTGATGGGCGACGTCAAGCTGTGGGTGCTCGGGGTGGGCACCACGCTGGGCATTGTTGTGCAAGCCGCGGTGCTGCTTCCGGCGCTGCGCCGGTCAGGTTTTAGGTGGCGCTGGCGGTGGGGGTGGGATCCGCGGCTGTCGTCGTTCGGCGGGCTGGCCGGCTGGGTGTTCCTCTATGTGCTGGCCGGCCAGATCGGCCTGGTCGTCACCTACCGGATCGCCTCGGCGACCGCTGGGGGCGGGGTGGCGACCTACGCGTACGCCTGGACGTTGCTGATCGTGCCGTACGGGGTGCTAGGCAACTCGGTGCTGACCGCGTTGATGCCCCGGATCAGTCGGGCCACCGCGGACGGGAACATCAGCGCGGTGGTGGCCGACCTGTCGCTGGGCACCCGGATGTCCGCGCTACTGCTGGTGCCGATCTCGGCGCTGCTCACGGTGGCCGGCGGGCAGATCGCCACCGTGCTGTTCTCCTACGGCCATTCCGACCTCGCCCAAGCTGACCGGCTGGGCCAGACACTGGCCGCCTCAGCGTTCGGCCTGCTGCCCTACGCAGTGGTGCTGCTACAGCTACGGGTGTTCTACGCGCTGGACGACGGCCGCACCCCGACGGTGATCATGACGTTGATGATCATCGGGAAGATCGGCCTTTCGGTCCTGACGCCGGTGCTGTTGAGCCCGCAGCAGGTGGTGGTCGGGCTTGCGGTGGCCAACTCGGCATCGTTCGTCATCGGCGCCATCGCCGGCCAGGTGTGGCTGTCGCACCGGCTGGGCCAGCTGCAAACCCGAGCCGTGGCGGGCACGGTGGCGCGCATCACGCTGGCCGCGGTCGCCGCCGCCGTAGCCGGGCTGGCCGTCATCGCCCTCGGTCGCGAGATCGTCCCGCACGCGCTGGCCCCGGCGCGCGCAGCCGTGGAGCTCGCCACGATCAGCGTGCTGGGCGGCGCTGTGCTGCTGATCGCGCTACGCGCCCTGCGGGTCTCCGAACTCCAGATCGCGTTGGCCCGGGCCGCCAGCCTGCTCCGCCGCTGACGCGGTTGAGCTGGAGACAGGTTGAGTTAGGTGCACAAGCATCCATGAGACCCCGCACGCCCCGATCAAAAGGTGCTCAAGCATCCATAAGACCCTGATGCAGGCTTACCAGCCCCGGTCCAGGCCGCGCCTGGTGGCATCGGCCGCCAACTGGGCGCGGGAGGGGACGCCCAGCTTGGTGAAGATGTGCGAGAGGTGGGCCTTTACGGTGCCCAGCGAGATGAACATGCGCTCGCCGATCTGGCGGTTGGTCAACCCAGCCGCGATGTGGCGCGCGACCTCCAGCTCAGTCGGGGTCAGGCTGTCCCAGCCGCGGGAGGGCCGTTTTCGCTCGCCCCGAGCCCGGCGGACATAGGCGACGGCCTCGTCGGTGCCCAATGTTGCGCCCGCGGTAAAGGCGGCGTGGTAGCCGTCGTCTCCGAGCGCTTCCCGGACGGCGCGCTCGACACCCGACCAGAACTCCGGCTCAGGGGGGAAACGCACGACGCCCAGCCGCGCTCGGGTTGCCGCTGCGGCGCCCAGGAGCCGCGCGGCTTCCTCGCAACTTTCCTGGGTGGCGGCGACAGCAGCGAGCACGTCGAGGCACTCCGGGATGTCGATCGCGAAGCCGTTGGCCGCCAGGCGACCCAGGGCTTGGTGGACGTACCGCTCGGCGTCCGTAGCCGCCCCGGCGGCCAGGGCCAGACGGCCAAGCAGGCGCTCAGCGCCGGCTTGCAGCCATCCGCTACCCAGCCGCCGGGCCACTTCCCGCGCCTCCTCGCCGCGGGCCCGGGCGGCGTCGAGGTGTCCCTCGACCCGCTGGAGAGTGCCGAGCACGGCGAGATGCCAGGACAGCGCGTAGACGAACCCCGTACGCGAGTCGCTGTCGACGGCGGTGTGGAGGTGGTCGCCGGCCCCGGCGAGCTCGCCACGGGCCATCAATGCTGCGCCCAGCATGTGGTTGGCCATGCCGGATATCAGGCCTGCTCCGTCTTCCTGCACCCGCTTGAGCGTGGTGCTGGCCAGCGAATACGCCAGTTCGGTGTTGCCGCCAGCGAGGTGCACGTACGTCAGGAAACTGTTGGCCAGGCCGTTGGTGATAGGGAGGCCGAC
>DASQVU010000287.1:0-2277 GCA_035640615.1 Pseudonocardiaceae bacterium | reverse complement strand
CGTGCCCGGTGGACAGCAGTCGGACCCGGGCGGCGAGCTTGGCGGGTACGTCCATCACAGCGATGCCGTCAGCGCACAGGCGAGTGGCCAGCGGGGCACCTAGCCCACCGGCACCTTCGATCGCCCACCTGGCCTGCGGCCAGCGGTCGGCAAAACGCCGCAGCTGGCCGTAGCCCGCCGCGCTGACCGGTATCCGCAGGGTGGCCAGCGGCTGGAGCGAGGAGTTCACCACGGCCGTGGTCCACGACGCCTTGTGCGGGTCAACTGCGATGACCACCCGCTCGAAGCTGATGGCACTACCTTCCCTTCGCACGGTGGATCCCGGCAGGGAGTGCTTGCGGCGCATGTCCGGTGAGGACTGATATGAGACGGCGCCCCTGCCGGGCCCCGGCGAAGGCCTGACGCCCAGGAGGGTGTCGTCCCTGGAGGACTGGTTCATCAGCACGACGCAGCGCCTTGCCGGTCCGCCGCGTGAATTGGCCACGACGGAGGGGGGATTGGTGCTGGGTGTGGGTATCGACTGGGCGGAAGAGTTTCACGACATCGCCCTGGGAATGGTGGACAGGGGGGTGATCGAGCAGTTTCGGATTGAGCACGGCCCAGCCGGAATCGACCGCTTGATCGGGCGGTGTCTGGAGCTGGAAGCCGATCCAGCCGAGGTGCGCGTAGTGCTGGAAACCCGCCATGGGTTGCTGGTCGAGGCGCTGATCGATGCAGGGTTCACCGTCGTGCCGGTCAACCCTGATGTCGTGGCGCGGCGGCGGGGACCAGCGCGCAAGAAAGACGACGCTGAGGACGCCCGGATCTGCTGCCTGCTGGCCTTGGACCGCTACGCTGGGCTCAAGGCGCTCATCCCGCACGGGCCCATCGGTGCGGAGCTGCGAGCCATCGCCCGCGATGACGACCGCGCCGCCCGTGACCAGCGCCGGCTGCTCAATCGGCTGCGCGCCGATCTGCAACTGACCTACCCAGCGGCGCTGGTCCTGGCCGCAGACGACCTGGGCGCGCCGACCCTGCTGCGGCTGCTCGAGCGCTGGCCCACCCAATCCGAGCTCGCCGCAGCAACCCGCGAAGATGTGGTGGGCTTGGCCCGCGCCGGCCGTCACGGCTGGCCCGAGCGCTTCGCCGACCGGGTTGTCGCCGCGTTGGCTGCGCCCTGGCTGCCCACCCGCGACTATCTCGTGCGGGCCAAAGCCCCCGGGATCCGGCTGGCTGCCCTCCAACTGCTCGCGCTGCACGACACCCGCCGCGGTTGGCAACGCCGGATGGCCGAGCTGCTGCTGGGCGGACTCCGCACCGGCCGCGAGCACACCGTCAGTGACCCCGACCCGGGCAACGCGTTCCCGGGCGGCGAGATCTACCTGAGCATGCCCGGCCTGGGTGATCGTCTCGCCGCCCGGATCGCCGGCGAAATCGGGGAACATATCCACCAATTCGGCACACCGAACGCGCTGCAATGCTACGCCGGGTCCGCCCCGGTCACCCGCCGGTCGGGCAAAAGTGACTTCGTCGTCGCCCGTCGCCTGGCGCACAACCATTACCTCGGCACCGCGGTCCACCAATGGGCCTTTTGCAGCCTGACCCGTAGCGCCTGGGCCCGTGAGTTCTACGACGAAAAAATCCGCCGACAAAAGCCATCACGCCGCCCTGCGTGCGCTGAGCAACCGCTGGCTGGAGATCCTCTGGCACTGCCTGACCAAGGGCGTCCTCTACGACGAGGCAACCCACCAGGCCAACCGCCACCGTGCCCTCGGACACGTTGCGTAGACCGAAGGTTGACAGAGGGTGTCTCATAGCGACCCCGACCACCCAAAAAATCAGCCTGCTCAGCTCCAACAGCTCCTGCACGACCAACCGGGTCACCGTCTCCACCAGCGCGGACACGAGGTTCGACTCCCGACCCGTCCCACCGGACAACAACTCCTGCAGCTGCTCCCGAGCAATCTGTGACGGCGCTACTCTGCGCATCAGCCTGCTCCTCCCGTCGGTTCCAAGACACCCGACATGATCTAGGAGTAGGCCACCTACTTTCCAGGAACGCTAGGACGTCACCGTTAATCCCGGTTGCCTGCCACGTCACCGAGCAGTACAGCAATAATTCCATCGAAGCCGATCACGGGCGTCTGAAGGCCCGACTACGGCCGATGCGCAGTCTGAAACGCCTGCGCTCGGCCCGGGTGATCAGTGCCGGACACGCGTTCGTCCAGAATCTCCGTCGGGGCCACTACGAACTCGGCTCGGACATCGATCAACGCCATCCGCTTGCAGCGATCTTCG
>DASQVU010000286.1:0-5747 GCA_035640615.1 Pseudonocardiaceae bacterium | reverse complement strand
CTGGGACGACGTCGGGACGCGGCTGGCGAAGGCGCATATGCATCCATGAGACCGTCAGCGCGGTCAACGGTGATGACTCGTCGTGGGCAGCGCAGCCCAGCTGCGGCGCTGCCGGTTGCGCGGGTCTGTGTGGACACCTCGCTGGCTCACCTCGACCGGCCCTTCGACTACTTTGTGCCCCCTGAGCTCGACACGACTGCGCCGCCCGGGGTGCGCCTGCGCGTGCGCTTCGCGGGACGCCTGGTGGACGGATGGTTGCTGGAGCGGGTGGAGCAATCCGACCACCCGGGCCGGCTGGCCTGGATCGACCGGGTGGTCTCCGCGGAACCTGTACTCAGTCCGCAGGTGGCCGCGCTGGCGCGGGCGGTGGCCGACCGGTGCGCCGGCACCATGAGCGACGTGCTGCGGCTGGCCGTGCCGCCACGGCATGCCCGCACCGAAGCCGAGCCCGGCATGGCGGTAGCTGCCTCGCCGCAGCGGCCGCCGGCAGCTGGCTGGCGCGCCTACCCCCGCGGGCCGGCCTTTCTCGACGCGTTGCACCACGGTCGCGCTGCGCATGCGTGCTGGCAGGCCCTTCCGGGGGAGGACTGGCCCGCCCGGCTGGCCGAGGCGGCCGTCACTGTCGCCGCCACCGGCCGGGGCGCCCTGCTGGTGGTGCCCGACTATCGAGACACTGCGCGGGTACACGCTGCCATCGCCGCGCTGGCCGGGGATGACGCGGTGGTCACCTTGGCTGCGGAGTACGGACCCGCGCAGCGCTACCGGCGGTGGCTGGCGGTGCGCCGGGGCGCGGTGCGCATCGTCGTCGGCACTCGAGCGGCGGCCTTCGCCCCGGTCGCCGACCTGGGTCTGATGGTGCTGTGGGATGACGGTGACGATCTACACGCCGAGCCGCGGGCCCCGTACCCGCACACCCGGCTGGTGCTGGGCCAGCGTGCAGTGCTGGAAGGCGCCGCGCTGTTGGTGGCCGGCTACGCCCGTACCGCGGAGACACAGCTGTCGGTCGACACCGGCTGGGCGCACGAGATCGTGGCCGCCCGCGACGTGGTGCGGGCCGCTGCGCCACGAGTTACCGCAATCGGGGAGGACGACACCCAGCTGGCGCGGGATCCCCTGGCCCGCGCGGCCCGGTTACCCGCGGTGGCGTTCGAGGCGGCGCGTGCGGCGCTGGGCCGTCACCGTCCGGTGCTGGTGCAGGTGCCGCGGCGGGGTTACGTACCCGCGTTGGCCTGCGGGCAGTGCCGGGCTCCCGCCCGCTGCCGGCGCTGCGCTGGGCCGCTGGCGCTGCTTGGCGCCGGGCACGTCGCATGCCGGTGGTGCGGCGTTCCTGAGGCACAGCACCGCTGCCCCGCCTGCGGTGGCGCCCGCCTGCGCGCGGCCGTGACCGGCGCCCGCCGCACCGCCGAGGAGCTCGGCCGCGCCTTCCCCGGAGTGCCGCTGTATACCTCCGGCGGGGGCAGTACGAGTGCGGGAGCCGGTGGCGGAAAGGTACTGGCGGATATCCCAGCAGGACCGGGCCTGGTGGTCGCCACCCCAGGTGCCGAGCCGTTGGCGCGGTACGGGGCAGCGCTCTTGCTGGACGCTGCGGCGCTGCTGAGCCGGCCCACCTTGCGTGCGGCGGAGGAGGCGCTGCGCAGATGGATGGCCGCAGCGGCGATGGTCGAGCCAGCAACCGATGGTGGGCGCGTCGTTGTGGTCGCCGACGCGTCGCTGAGCGCGGTACAAGCCCTGATCCGGTGGGACCCAGCCGGTCACGCGGCCGCCGAGCTGGCCGCCCGGGGGGAGCTGGGCTTTCCTCCCGCGGTCCGGATGGCCGCGCTGGATGGCACGCCGGAAGTCCTTGCGGATCTGGAGATCCCCCCCGGAGCCGAAGTACTGGGTCCGGTGCCGGTTCCCGGAGACGAGGGCAGGCGGGAACGAATGCTACTGCGGGTTCCCCGTTCCGAGGGCTCCGCCTTGGCTGCGGCGCTAGCTGCAATCCAGGCTGGGCGCAGCGCGCGAAAGGTGGATGATCTCCTCCGGGTACGGATGGATCCGGAGGAGATCGCGTGAGTGGTATCGGGTGCCGGGCAGCCGGCAGCACTCACGAGGCATACTGCGCAGGTGGCTGTCCGATCCGTCCGGCTGTTCGGCGATCCAGTGCTGCGTACCCGCGCGGCAGAAGTCGTCGAGTTCGACAAGGAACTGCGCAATCTGGTCCGTGACCTGCTGGAGACGATGACCGAAGAGGGCGCGGCCGGCCTCGCCGCCCCGCAGCTGGGTGTCTCGCTGCGGGTCTTCAGCTACCACAGCGACGGCGTCACCGGTCACCTGGTCAATCCGGTCATTAGCATGGTCGGCGAGGACATGCAGGATGGTCCAGAGGGCTGCCTGTCGATTCCCGGACTGTCCTGGGATTGCCGGCGCCACCTGCGTGTGGTGGCCCGCGGGTTCGACCAGCATGGTGAGCCGATCGAGGTACAGGGCACCGAACGGCTGGCTCGAGCGATCCAGCATGAGACCGATCATCTTGACGGCGTGCTGTTCATCGACCGGCTCGACCCGGAGACCCGCAAGCAGGCGATGCGGGAGATCCGGCAGGCGCGGTGGTTCGGCGCCCCGGAGCCGGTAGTCAAGTTCAGCCCGCATCCACTGCTGGGCAAGGTGCGCTGAGCGGTGCGGCTGGTTTTCGCAGGGACGCCCGAGGTGGCGCTGCCCGCACTGCAGGCACTGCTGGACTCCGACCGTCACGAGGTCATCGCGGTCCTGACCCGGCCGGATGCTCCGGCCGGTCGCGGGCGAGCGCTGACCCGCTCCCCGGTAGGGGCACTGGCCGACGAGGCGGGGATCGAAATCCTGACCCCGCGCCGCCCGTCCGAACCGGAGTTCCTGGCCCGGTTATCGACGCTGGCCCCGGATTGTTGCCCGATCGTCGGCTACGGGGCCCTGGTACCACGCGCGGCGCTGGACATCCCCCGCCACGGCTGGGTGAACCTGCACTTCTCGCTGCTGCCGGCCTGGCGTGGTGCGGCTCCGGTGCAGGCTGCGATCTGGCACGGCGACGAGATCACCGGAGCATCGACGTTCGCATTGGAGGAGGGCCTGGACACTGGTCCGGTGTACGGCACGGTCACCGAAGTGATCCGTCCGGACGATACCGCCGGCGAGCTGCTGTCCCGGCTGGCCAGCGCCGGCGCCGGCCTGTTGGTGGCCACCCTCGACGGTATCGCCAGCGGGACGGTGCACCCAGTTCCGCAGCCTGCCGAGGGTGTTTCGTACGCGCCCAAGCTCACCACCCAGGATGCGCACCTGAACTTCAGCGTCCCAGCGTTCGCGGTGCACCGCCAGGTGCGCGCGGTCACGCCCGCTCCTGGCGGCTGGGCCCTGTTCCGGGATCGACGCTTGGGCGTGGGGCCGATGCGACTAACCGACGTTGCCGGGCTGGAGCCTGGCGAGCTCCACGTGACCAAACGCGAAGTCCTGGTAGGCACGGCTACCGCGGCACTGCAGCTGGGGGAGATCACCGCGCCGGGAAAGCGGGCTATGCCCGCAGCGGACTGGGCCCGTGGCGCCCGACCCCGACCGGAAGAGCGTTTCGAGTGACGGTGCCGCGCAAACCCTCCCGACCTCCCCGCCCTGGGCCGCCCCGCCGGCGCTTCGGACCCAGCCGGCCACCAGCGGAAGATCGTGCCCGCCAGGCTGCGCTGGACGTGCTCGCTGCGGTGCGCGAACGTGATGCGTACGCGAATCTGACGCTACCCAGCATGCTGCGGCAGCGGGGAATCAACGGTCGGGATGCCGCACTGGCCACCGAGCTGTGCTACGGAACATGCCGCGCTCAGGGCTTGCTGGATGCGGTGCTGCAGTCCTGCATGGATCGACCCCTGTCCGAGGTGGACGGTGAGCTGCTGGACGCCCTGCGGCTGGGCAGCTACCAGCTGCTCCGGACCCGGGTGCCGCCCCATGCGGCCGTCAGCACCACCGTTGACCTGGTGCGCGCCAGCCGTGGCAGCGCCGCCACCGGTTTCGTCAACGCGGTGCTGCGCCGGGTCGGCGAGCACGACGAACCAGGCTGGGTACAGGCACTGGCGCCAGCGTTCGACGATGATCCGGTGGGCCACCTGGCGATGATGCACCCGCACCCGCGGTGGATCGTGCAGGCCTTTGCCGACGCGCTGGCCGGCGACCTCGACGAACTCGCCAGCGCGCTGGCTGCCAACGACGCTCGACCGGTCGTGCATCTGGCGGCGATCCCCGGCCGCGCCAGCGCTGACCAGCTGGCCGCGGCCGTTGGCGGCAAACTCGCCCCCTACTCGCCTTACGGCGTGCACCTGGTCGAGGGCGGTGATCCGGGTGACCTAGAACCGGTACGGCAGCATCGCGCCCAGG
The DNA here is from genome assembly GCA_035640615.1 of Pseudonocardiaceae bacterium. Classification (GTDB taxonomy): domain Bacteria; phylum Actinomycetota; class Actinomycetes; order Mycobacteriales; family Pseudonocardiaceae. The sequence continues at coordinate 1,379 of DASQVU010000286.1, read as the reverse complement.
TGCAGGACGAGGGCAGCCAACTTGTCGCTCTCACGCTGGCCGGGATGCCGCTGGCCGGCACCGATGCCCGCTGGCTGGATCTGTGCGCCGGGCCCGGGGGCAAGGCGGCCCTGCTGGGTGCCCTGGCGCTGGGGCGGGGTGCGACGGTGGATGCTGTGGAGAAGGCCGAGCACCGGGCCCGGTTGGTAGGTCAGGCCTGTGCAGGGCTGCCGGTGCGGGTGCATATCGTTGATGGACGTGATAGCGGGCTGCCGGACCGGAGTTACGACCGGGTGTTGGTGGACGCGCCGTGCACCGGGCTGGGAGCCTTGCGCCGCCGCCCCGAGGCGCGCTGGCGGCGGCAGGCCACTGACGTCGCTGGGCTGGTCCGGCTGCAGCGGGAGTTGCTGGTAGCCGCATTGCGGTTGGTGCGCCCTGGTGGGGTGGTCGCCTACGTGACCTGCTCACCGCATCCGGATGAGACGGTGGGTGTGGTCGCAGAGGTGGTCCGCCGCATGCACGCTGTGCGGCTGGACGCCAGGGCGGCGTTTCCCGGGGTACCTCAGCTCGGCGACGGCCCTTACGTGCAGTTATGGCCGCATCGACACGGCACCGACGGAATGTTCTGCGCCCTGCTGCAGCGTTGAGCTAAATCAATAACGCTGGAAGCGTACTTTTGGGCATTGTAGTCACGACTATTCCCAGGGAACTGTGAGGTTGTGCCCAGCTTGCTCGCACATGACCGGGCCATAACGGGAAGCGAGACTAGATCGAGGAGCCGGATGATCCAGCTTGAAGCCATCACCAAGGTGTACCGGATGGGCAAGGTCCAGGTGCCAGTGCTTCATGGCATCGATCTGACCATCGATGACGGTGAGCTGGTCGCAATCATGGGGCCGTCCGGATCCGGCAAGACCACATTGATGAACATCCTGGGCTGTCTTGACACTCCGACCAGCGGGCGCTACCTCCTCGATGGCGTCGATGTCAGCCGGTTGTCTGACAACCGGCTTGCGAAGATCCGCAGCCGCAAGATCGGATTCGTGTTCCAGTCGTTCAATCTGGTACCCCGCACGAATGCGCTGCGTAACGTCGAACTCCCGCTGATCTATGCCGGCGTACGCGCACGGCACCGGTCGGCGCGGCTGGCGCTGGAGCAAGTAGGGTTGGCTGACCGGCAGAAACACCTGCCCAATGAGCTGTCCGGAGGTCAGCAGCAGCGGGTGGCGATTGCCCGCGCGCTGGCGATGCGGCCCAAGGTGATGCTGTTCGACGAGCCGACCTCGGCGCTCGATCCCGAGATGGTCAAGGAGGTGCTGGACGTGATGGTCGGCCTCGCGCGCGAGGGCATGACGATGATCTGCGTCACGCACGAGATGGGCTTCGCGCGGGCGGTCGCC
>DASQVU010000285.1:0-2843 GCA_035640615.1 Pseudonocardiaceae bacterium | reverse complement strand
AGCGATCTGTACCGCTAGACGGAGCGGACCGGCGGCCCTCGCTCCCGCGCACCAGCTTCCATCATTTGCTAGACGGCTCCAAGCAGTGGTCTTGTGTTTGCCCCCCGAGAATCTTGCAGAGACGGGCCGGTGGGATGCGGTTACGCCACCGCCCGGCGCGCAGCCTGCTAGTGGGCGGCGCGACGACCGGAATCGGCCTGACTGCTGACGAGCGCGAGGCTGAGCTTTCTGAGGACGAGAAGCGGGCACGGCAGGTCATCCGACGTGACATGCGGGATGATCCAGTGGTGTAACGAACCCTGACGAGACGACCGTTGCGTCCGACTCGGTGTGTTTGGCCTGGTCAGGCTGGTCAAGCCAGCCCGGGGACAGCAACCGGGTCAGGGCCGCAACACCGCCCGATCGGCCCAGGACAACCGCGGTCTGATGACCTGGCGGCGTAACACGGCGACCTCGTGGCGCAGCAGGAGGATTTCCGCGTTCTTGGATTGTGTGCTGCGGGCCAGCAGTCCCAGCCAGGCCAGGATCTGCCGGAAGATCAGATACAACAGTCGTACCGCCACGACCGGCGATCATGCCCGACGACCACCGTACAGCGATGCCACAGGTCACCGCCGTGGATGACCAGTTCGGCACCCACAGGCTACAAACACCAGATACCTCGATGCCGTCACGCTTTCAAGGTTTTCTTTTCGCTGTCTCCCGGCTCAACCAATGCGGCAAGCCGGTATGTCCCGTGGGCTCGTTCTGCTCAGGGCAAGAATTCGGGAACGAATCGGCTTGTCATGTGGTCCTGGCTTTCCTGGATCAATTTGATCACTTTCTTGGAATCCGCGACGTCGGCATATCGTATAGCCTCGTCGTAAGCCGTTGTCTCGGGACTGGTCGGCTTTCCGGCGGATCTTTGCCCGGTGTGGTCATTCGCCCGTGCCGCGCTCGAACAGGGTTTTGATCCAGGGAGGCGGTACCCGCTGTCCTGCCTGTAGGTCTCATGGACGCGGTTAACATTGGACCCTGTTGTTAACTGCGGGAAAAGTCTGCGGGACAGTGCTTGGGCTTGTTCGTCCCCACGTGCGACGATCGATAGCGTGGAGGTGTCGGCTGCGGAGATCGCCAAAATGTCGGCAGGTAGCGTGCGGGTTCCGCAGGCTCAGTTCGTGGCGCTGTGGCGGACGGTGAAGTGGTTCCACGGGCGGGGCGCTATGTACCGGCTGGTGGCTAGCCAGCTTGAGCGTCGGCCCGGAGAGATTGAGGCTGTTGTCAGCATGCTGAACTGGGTGTGGCGGCGGTACGGAAGTCCGCCTCTGGAATTGCACTAGCGACGTCCAAGGTCATGCCGCCATGACGCTGACAGCCCCCCAACACGAGTGGAGCGCCGAACGAGGTAAGCGCCTGGACTCGGTGGCCGCCCAAGCGGGCGTCATTTCCGAGTCAGAGCACCAGGCGCTGCGGGCGGATATCCGCCTGTTGTCGACGCTGCTCGGCGAGACCTTGGTTCGGCATGGCGGCAAGGAACTGCTTGAGCTGGTGGAACAGGTACGGGGGTTGGCCCGGTCGGCTTTGCAGGACGGCAGCACGGAGATCAGATCACTGCTATCCGCTTTGGACGTCGGCACGGCTGTGCAGCTTGCCCGGGCGTTCTCCGCTTATTTCCAGCTCGCCAATGTGGCCGAGCAGGTGCACCGCTCGCGCGAGCAGCGCGCCGAGGTCGGCCGGAACGGCCCTTTGCGCGCCGTGGTGGAGCAGCTGGCGCGGGATGTCAACCGGGCTGAGGTGGAAGCGGCGCTGGCGCGTCTGCAGCTGCAGCCGGTGTTCACCGCGCATCCGACTGAGGCGTGCCGCGCGTCCGTGCAAGGCATTCTCCGCCAGGTGGCCGACGTCCTCGATCAGGATCTGCCCGACGAGCAGGTGCGACGGCGACTTGTGCGCCTGGTGGACCTGCTGTGGCAGACAGACGAGATCCGACCCGGCAAGCCCACGGTCTTAGACGAGGCCCGCGCGGTCGCCTACTATCTCGAGCAGCTCGGCACCCACGCGGTGCCCGACCTGCTGGAAGACCTCGAGGACGAGCTTGGCCGCGCGGCATTCACGCTGCCGCCACAGTCCCGACCAGTGGTGCTCGGCTGCTGGGTCGGGGGCGACCGCGACGGTAACCCTCACGTCTCGCCGCAGGTCACCCTGGATGCCTTGGGGCTGTATGCGGATCAGGCGCTGAACATTCAACTGGCGCTGATCGGTCAGCTCATTCAGGAGCTCAGCGTGTCCACCCACCTGGTCGGTGTCTCCGAGGCGCTGCGCCGCAGCCTAGCCCGTGATCGGCGGTTGCTGCCCGAGGTCTATGACCGCTACATCCGCGTCAACGCCGACCAGCCATACCGGCTGAAGTGCTCGTTTATCCATGCCCGCTTAACCCGGACCCAGCAACGAATTCGCGACGGCACGCCGCACCAGGAAGGGCGTGATTACCTCGGAGCGCAGGCCTACCTTGCCGACCTGGAGGTGATGGACACCTCGTTGCGCGGGCACCTCGGTGAACGCATCGCCGAGGGCACCCTGGCTAGGACGCTGCGCAGCGCCAGGGCGCTTGGCCTGCACCTGGCGACGCTCGACGTGCGCGAGCACGCCGACGCGCACCACCACGCGATAGGGCAGCTGATCGACCGGCTCGGCGGCGAGTCGTGGCGGTACGAGGACATGCCGCGCGACTACCGCGCCGGGCTGCTGTCCAAGGAGCTGCGCTCGCGCCGTCCCCTGGCCGGTTCGCCGCCGCCGCTCGACGAGGCCGGGGCCAAGACGTTCGCCGTGTTCACCGCGATCCGCGACGCGCTCGACACGTACGGGCC
>DASQVU010000284.1:0-9326 GCA_035640615.1 Pseudonocardiaceae bacterium | reverse complement strand
AACACCTGCTCTCCGTTGCGCAAGGTCAGCACGAACTCCGTGCGAGCTTGGGTGAGCAGCATCCGGGACAGCCGGCCACGGCCGGGTGCTGGCGCGAACGTACCGGGGGAGAAGGGGCTCACGATCGCAGCTCCCGGCCGGTGAGCTCAAGGAAGACGTCCTCCAAGCTGCGCCGGCTCACCCGCAGGTCCTCAGCAAACACACCTTGCTGGGCACACCACGCCGTGACGGTGGCCATCACCTGCGGGTCGATCAGCCCGTCGACGAGGTACTCACCGGGGCGTGGTTCGCTGGCCCCGCAGTCCTGGGGTAAGGCGGTGGCCAGCGGGCGGAGGTCCAGCCCGGCACGGGCCCGGAATCGCAGTTGCCGCTGGGTCCCCGATGACGTCAGGTCAGCGGGGCTGCCCTCGGCCACCACCCGGCCGTGGTCGATGATCACCACCTGGTCGGCCAGCGCCTCGGCCTCCTCCATCAGATGCGTGGTGAACAGCACACTGACGCCGTCGGCGCGCAAGCTGGCGATGATGTCCCAGACCAGTCGCCGGGCCTGCGGGTCCATGCCCGCGGTGGGCTCGTCGAGGAACACCACCTCGGGCCGCCCCACTAGCGCGCAAGCCAGCGCGAGCCGTTGCTGCTGGCCACCGGACAGTCGCTTGTACGGCACCCGGGCCACCCCCGCCAGCCCCAAGACGTCGAGCAGCCACCCGACGTCTAGCGGTCGCGCCGAGCAGGTGGCGACCAGGCCGAGCATCTCCGCCGCCCGCACACCCGGGTAGGCGCCACCGCCTTGCGGCATCACCCCCATCCGGGGGCGCAGCGCGGTGCTGTCAGCGATCGGATCCAGCCCCAGCACGCGGACCATCCCGGCATCCGGGCGCAAGAATCCCTCGCACACCTCGACCGTGGTGGTCTTGCCGGCCCCGTTGGGACCCAGCAGGGCGAGCACGGTCGCCGGCTCGACCCGCAGGTCAAGGCCATCCACGGCGCGGACCGTGCCGAAGCTACGGACCAAGCCGCAGACCTCGACGGCAGCCGATGACGCGGGCGGGGCCACGTTCACCAAGCCTAGGTTGCACCGGTAGATCGGGGCGCACTGGCCCGCAGCACCGCGGACAGCGCTGGCGTGCGCCCGCGGATCGACAGCATCGGCACGACCAGGCACACGGCTGCGGCCGCGATCGCCGACGGCAGAACCCAGGCGCGGAACAGGAAATCTGCGCCGGTCGGCGCCACCACCACCGCGAGAACCCCGCACGTCACGGCGGCAGTGATGCGAAACGCCGGGTGGGTAGCTGCGGCCGCCAGCGGGATCACTGCCCACAGCAGGTACCACGGATGGACCACCGGGCCCAGCAGTACCACCACTCCCAGCCCGATCCCGATCCCGGCTAGCGGATCGAGGCGTCCCTGCCAGCAGCGCCACAGCAGCAGCAGGCATACGCCGCCGGCACCGGCCAGGCCGGTGAGCCGGACCAGCGCGAGGACCGACGCGCTGTGGTCACCCAGCCCCAGCAGGCTGCCGATCGAGCCCGCCAGCAGGCCGAGCTCGGTCACCACCGACATCCAGCTGCGGACCACGTTGGGCGTGCCCAGCGCGCCAGCCCACCCGAAACCGAGTCCGGTGCCCAGGCCGATCGCCACGGTGGTGGCCCCGGCGACCCCGCCGATCACCGTGGCGGCCCAGCCCAGGTCGCGCAGCCGGCCACCGCGCTGGCGAGCACACCAGACCACGACGAAGCCCAAGGCCAGTGCAGCGGGCACCTTGATCTGCGCGGCAGCTGCGATCAGTGCTGTCCCGCCGAGCATGCCAAGTCCCGTCACTGGCTGGCGCAGCACCAGCTCCAGGCCGAGCAGCATCAGGCCGATCATCAGAGCCTCGTTGTGCACCCCGCTGGCGAGGTGAAACAACACCAGCGGGTTGGCCGCGCCGAGCCACAGCGCGAACACGGCAGGCACGCCCACCCGCCGAGCCAGCTGCGGCAGCGCCCAAACGATCATCACGAGGCCGGCCACCGCAAGGGTGCGGTGCAGCAGCACGCCGAGCACGACGTTGTCGCCGGCGATCCAGTCGATCGGCCGGCCGAGGGTGAGGAACAACGGCCCGTACGGCGCGGGCGTATTGCGCCAGATCGTGGGGATTCCCCGCACCAGTGGGTGGTCTACTCCCAGTGCCTCGGCCGGACCGAGCACGTAAGGGTCCAAGCCGCGATTGACCATCGCGCTTTGGGCCAGGTAGCTGTAGACGTCGCGGCTAAACATTGGCGGAGCGACCAGCAGCGGCATGGCCCACATCAGCATCGTGCGGTCCAGCTGGGCCCGGGAAACCAGCCGAGTGCGCCCGGGCTTGACCAGCGCTCCGAGCCACAGCCAGGCCAGTACCACCATGGCAATGCCGGTATAGGCCACGGCCAGCGACGCAGTGGGCATCCGCGGAAACAGACCGAACACCGGGTGGCCGACCACCGGGTTGCCGAGGACTGGTGCGGTTCCCGCACCGAGTGAACCCAGCCCCATCAGGAGTGCCCCGACCGTGCCGAACCGGCGAACCGTGTCGAGCTGCCGGGTCTCACTCGGGTCCAGATCAGTGTCGCGAAGCTTCCCGGCCACCACGCGCGAAGGGTAGCTGAGCACCGCCGGTTAGCTGTTGCGGGACAGCTGGTGGTAGGTCTGCCGCACACCCGCCTCGAGGCTGGTGGTCGCGACCCAGTCCAGCTCCGCCGCTGCTCGAGCGCAGTCCAGTGCGACGTGCCGTGATTCACCTGCCCGGGCCGGCGCAAACGTCGGCTCGACGGCAGTGCCGGCCGCGGCATTGATCGCGTCCAGGAGGTCGACGACGGAGGTCGCGGTACCGGTACCGACGTTGAACACGGCTTCATCGCCGGGATAGCCGGTCGCGGCGAGAAAAGCATCGACAACGTCAGCGACGTAGAGGTAGTCCCGGGTCTGCTTACCGTCGCCGTAGATGGTCGGAGTCTGCCCGCGCGCCACCTGGTTACAGAAGATGGCCACGACACCGGCTTCACCGTGCGGGTCTTGCCGGGGCCCGTAGACGTTTCCTAACCGTAGTGCAATGTGGCGTCCGGCATGCAGCCGGTTGAACAGCATGAGGTACTGCTCGGCGCAGTACTTGGAGATCCCGTACGGGGCCAGGGTTGCGGGTGGGCAGGTCTCCGGCGTGGGCAGGGCAACTCCATCGCCGTACATGGCGCCTCCGGTGCTGGCCAGGATCAGGCGCGCATCGGTGGCGGTAGCAGCGTTGAGCAGGTTCAGCGTGCCCACGACGTTGGTGGTGGCATCGGCCCGAGGATTTGCGACCGAGTAACGAACGCTGATCTGCGCCGCCAGATGGTAGATCACCTCCGGCTGGTAGGCGGCCACCACACCGGCGACTTCGTTGGCGTTGACGACATCGACAACGTGCAGCGACACGTCGCGGCGGATACGGCTGCGGTGGCCGCTGGACAAGTCGTCCAGCACAGCAACGCGATGACCGCAAGCGATGAGCCGGTCAACAAGGTGCGAGCCGATGAACCCGGCGCCGCCTGTCACAAGAGCGCGCATGCCGGCGCACCCTAGCCCGCTCGCCCCTGCCATTGGTTCAGTGGTGACCTGCTGCGGTCGACTCAGTGGGTCGATTCTCCACCGTGGTGGGCGTTACCGTGTTCGTTGACGTTGGGTACCAGGACGCCGACAGCTTCGGTGATGGAGCTGTAGCCCGACTGGCGGACGAGGCGGGCCAGACCGCGGTGAATGCGCCGTGGCCACAACGGGCCGCCGTAGACGAAACCGGTGTAGGCCTGCACGAGTGTCGCGCCAGCCTGGATACGTACCCAGGCGTCTTCGGCGGTTTCGATGCCGCCCACCGCCACAATGACGAGGCGATCCCCCACCCGGGCGCGTAGCCGGTGTAGCACGGTCAGGGATCGGGACTTAAGCGGGGCGCCGGAGATCCCGCCCGGCCCGATCGCCGCCACCCGCTCCGCGCGGGTCGCCAGCCCGTCCCGGGAGGTCGTGGTGTTGGTGGCCACGATCCCGTCCAGCTTGAGTTCCAATGCGAGATCAGCCACCGCGTCGATGTCCTGGTCAGCCAGGTCCGGAGCGATCTTGACCAGCAGCGGCACGTGCCAGGTGCTGGCCTGGTCCAGTGCCTCGCGCACGCCCAGCAGTAGCGGGCGCAGCTGCTCGACGGCCTGCAGGTGGCGCAGCCCTGGGGTGTTCGGCGAGCTGACGTTGACCACCAGGTATCCCGCGACGTCGGCCAGCAGCCGGGCGCTGGCCACATAGTCGGCCACCGCGTCGTGCTCGGCGGCGGTTTTGGACTTGCCGATGTTGACGCCGACGGCCACCCCGGGGCCCCGGGCGCGCAGCCTGCTGGCGGCCGCTGCGGCGCCGGCGTTGTTGAATCCCATCCGGTTCACCAGCGCCCGATCAGTTGGTAAGCGGAACAGGCGCGGTCTCGGGTTGCCGGGCTGCGGTTGTGCGGTCACGGTGCCGACTTCGACGAAGGCGAATCCCAAGGCGCCCAGAGCGTCGGGGTCCAGGGCATCCTTATCGAAACCCGCCGCCAGTCCTAGCGGCCCGGCTAGCTCCAGCCCGAGCGTCCGGATGCGGAGCACGGGGTCACGGGTAACCAGCCAGCGGCGCAGCAACGCGCCTACTCCGGGCGTTGCGGCCACCACCCGGAGCAGCCCAAAGCCAAGCTGATGGGCCCTCTCGGCGGGGATGTGCCGGAAGAGGATAGCGAACAGGAGCTTGTACATCGCAGATCTAACGAACGATGACCGGTACCACGTTTCGGACACCCGTTCCGATGGAGAACAGCCACTCTAGCGGCACGTGTTGTGCAGCTGCGGCGGAATTACGTAACATGGACGTTGTGAAAAACGTCGGGGCTGATCGTCGGACCCGCGAATCGGTGGCCCGCATGTTGCTGGAGCAAGGTCCAGTGACCGCCGCCCAGGTCGCCGACTCGCTCGGGCTGAGCCCCGCTGCCGTGCGCCGCCACCTGGATGCGCTGCTCGCCGAAGGGCAGGCCACCTACCGCTCGGCACCGCGCCGGTGGCCCCGAGGCCGGGGTCGTCCGGCAAAGTTGTTCCTGCTGACCGCGGCTGGCCGGGCGCAGTTCGAGCACACCTACGACGACCTGGCCGTGGCCGCCCTCCGATTTCTGTCTGAACGCGACGGTGAGCAGGCGATCCGTTCGTTCGCCGAGCGTCAAGTGGCCGATCTGGTCGGCCGGCACCGGGCTGCGGTGGTCGCCGCGACCGACCCGGTCGCGCGAGCGCAGCTGCTGGCGGCGGCGCTGAGCGCGGAGGGGTACGCAGCGTCGGCTGAACAGGTCGGTACCGGTGCGCAGCTGTGCCAGCATCACTGCCCGGTCTCGCACGTTGCGGCGGAGTTTCCGCAGCTGTGTGAGGCCGAGACAGCGGCCTTCGCCGAGCTGCTCGGTGTCCACGTGCAGCGGCTGGCCACGATCGCTCGCGGCGACGCGGTATGTACGACTCACGTCCCGGAAAGCCGGGTACCGCAAGGCGCCCGCACGATGCTTCCCATTGTTTCGACCTCCGCGATTTCCACCCCACATCCCACCACGAACCGGATGGAGGCGTCTGAATGACGACCGCCCCTGAGCAGGATGTGCGAACACCGCTCAGCCAGGAAGAAACGCTCTCCAGGCTAGGCCGCTACGAGTACGGCTGGGCCGACTCCGACATTGCTGGCGCCAGCGCTCAGCGCGGGCTCTCCGAGGCTGTGGTGCGCGACATCTCGGCCAAGAAGAAGGAGCCGGAGTGGATGCTCGAGACGCGGCTCAAGGCGTTGCGCCTGTTCCAGCGCAAGCCGATGCCGCACTGGGGAGCAGACCTGTCCGGAATCGACTTCGACAACATCAAGTACTTCGTGCGCTCCACGGAGAAGCAAGCCACCTCGTGGGACGAGTTGCCCGAGGACATCAAGAACACTTACGACCGGCTGGGCATCCCGGAAGCGGAGAAGGCCCGGCTGATTGCCGGTGTGGCCGCGCAGTACGAATCCGAGGTGGTCTACCACAAGATTCGTGAGGATCTTGAGGAAATGGGCGTGCTGTTCCTGGACACCGACACCGGGTTACGGGAACACCCGGAGATCTTCCAGGAGTACTTCGGCAGCGTGATCCCTGCCGGTGACAACAAGTTCGCCGCGTTGAACACGGCAGTGTGGTCCGGTGGATCGTTCATCTACGTGCCACCGGGTGTGCACGTCGATATCCCGCTGCAGGCCTACTTCCGGATCAACACCGAGAACATGGGCCAGTTCGAACGCACGCTGATCATCGTCGACGAGGGTGCGTACGTGCACTATGTCGAGGGCTGCACGGCGCCGATCTACAAGTCCGACTCGTTGCACTCCGCGGTCGTCGAGATCATCGTCAAGAAGAATGCCCGCTGCCGTTACACCACGATCCAGAACTGGTCGAACAACGTTTACAACCTGGTCACCAAGCGGGCTACCGCGGCCGAGGGTGCGACCATGGAGTGGATCGACGGCAACCTGGGCTCCAAGGTCACCATGAAGTACCCGTCGGTCTGGTTGATCGGCGAGCACGCCAAGGGCGAGGTGCTCTCGGTGGCTTGCGCAGGTGAGGGCCAGCATCAGGACGCCGGGGCCAAGATGATCCACGCTGCGCCGAACACGTCGAGCACGATCGTGTCGAAGTCGGTGGCGCGCGGCGGCGGGCGCACCTCCTACCGCGGGTTGGTTCAGGTCAACGAGGGCAGCCACCACTCCCGGTCCACGGTGAAATGCGATGCGCTGCTGGTGGACCAGATCAGCCGCTCGGACACCTACCCCTACGTCGACATTCGCGAGGACGACGTGTCCATGGGGCACGAGGCCACCGTCTCCAAGGTCAGCGAGGATCAGCTCTTCTACCTCATGAGCCGCGGGCTGACCGAGGAGGAGGCGATGGCCATGATCGTGCGCGGGTTCATCGAGCCGATCGCTCGCGAGCTGCCCATGGAATACGCCCTGGAGCTCAATCGCCTGATCGAACTGCAGATGGAAGGAGCCGTCGGCTGATATGACGGCTACCACTGGCCGGCCGGCTGAACATGGTCTGGTCGCGCACTCGCACGGCGCCAAAACCGGGGATCTCGGCGTGCCGATGGTCTCCCGGGGGCAGCGCTTCACCTCATACGACGTGGACGCCTTCGAGGTGCCCACCGGCCGAGAGGAGGACTGGCGGTTCACCCCGCTACGGCGGCTGCGCGGGCTACATCAAGGCGTAGCGGCTACCGCAACTGCACAGATCACGGTGCAGGCTGATGGGGTCACCGTCGAGGACGTAGACCGATCCGACCCGCGCCTGGGTGACGGCGGGATTCCGGCCGACCGGGTCGCCGCCCAAGCGTGGAGTTTCGCGAAGCAGGCCACCGTCGTGACCATCCCGGCCGAGACCCGGATCGAGAATCCGGTGACCATCACGACGACCGGTCCTGGCGTTGGTCAGGTGGCCTACGGGCACCTGCAGGTACGTCTGGAGCCGTTTGCCGAAGCCGTCGTGGTGCTCGACTACCGCGGCAGCGGCACTTACGCGGAGAACGTCGAACTGGTGCTGGCCGACAGCGCCCGGTTGACACTGGTCAACGTCCAGGATTGGGCCGACGACGCGGTCCACGTCGCGGCGCTGCACCACCGGCTCGGCCGCGACGCAGTACTGCGGGCCATCACCGTGAGCTTGGGCGGCGATCTGGTCCGGCAATCCCCGACGGTGACCTTCACCCAGCCCGGCGCGGATGTCGAGTTGCTCGGGTTGTACTTCGCCGACGCGGGACAGCATCTAGAGCACCGATTGCTGGTAGACCATGCCGTCCCGAACTGCCGCTCCAACGTTGCCTACAAGGGCGCGCTGCAAGGCAGCCCGGGGCAACCGGAGGCGCATACCGTGTGGATCGGAGATGTGCTGATCCAAGCTGCCGCGGAGGGCACCGAAACCTTCGAGGTCAACCGCAACCTGGTGCTCACAGACGGCGCCCGGGCCGACTCGGTACCCAACCTGGAGATCGAGACCGGCGAGATCGTCGGTGCCGGCCACGCCAGCGCCACCGGCCGCTTCAATGACGAGCAGCTGTTCTACCTGACCTCCCGGGGTATTCCGATCGAGCAAGCCCGGCGGTTGGTCGTACGAGGCTTTTTCGGCGAGATCCTGCAAAAGATCACCGTTGCCGAGATCCGCGAGCGGCTGGCCGCGGCGATCGAGGCGGAGCTCGAGGCGGTGGGCGTATGACCTCTGTTCGAGTCTGCAGCTTGACGGACCTCAAAGACGACGAGCCGGCCGGTTTCCAGATCGACAACGTGCCGGTGGTGCTAGTGCGTCAGGGAAACGAGGTCTATGCCCTGGCGGATATCTGCTCGCACGCTGAGATCGCGCTGTCCGAAGGGGAGGTCACCCGCAAGGGCCTGGAGTGCTGGTTGCACGGCTCATGCTTCGACCTGCGCACCGGCGAGCCGTCCTCGCCGCCCGCTTCTGAGCCAGTAGATACCTACGCCGTGACCATCGACGGCGACGACGTGTACGTCGATCCGTCCCGCCCCACCAATCGATAGCAGGAGTGCGAGAACACACCGATGACCACCCTGGAAATCAAGGACCTGCATGTCGCAGTGCCCACCGATGACGAGCAGGCCCCTGAGAAAGAGATCCTGCGCGGGGTGGACCTGACCGTCCGGTCGGGAGAGACCCACGCGATCATGGGGCCCAACGGGTCGGGCAAGTCCACTCTGGCGTACTCGATCGCCGGGCACCCGAAGTACCGGGTCACCTCCGGCCAGATCCTGCTCGACGGGGTCGATGTGCTGTCGATGGCTGTAGACGAACGAGCGCGAGCGGGTCTCTTCCTGGCCATGCAGTATCCGGTCGAGGTGTCCGGTGTGTCCATGTCGAATTTCCTGCGCACCGCCGCCACCGCGATTCGCGGCGAGGCTCCGAAGCTGCGTACCTGGATCAAGGAGGTCAAGGCGGCGATGTCCGCGCTGGACATCGACCCAGCCTTCGCCGAACGCAGCGTGAACGAGGGCTTCTCCGGCGGTGAGAAGAAACGCCACGAGATCCTGCAGCTGTCCCTGCTCAAGCCCAAGATCGCGGTGCTGGACGAGACCGACTCCGGTTTGGACGTCGATGCACTGCGGGTGGTGTCCGAGGGCGTGAACCGGTACCGGGCCAGTGGTGATGTCGGGGTCTTGTTGATCACGCACTACACCCGGATCCTGCGGCACATCACGCCGGACTACGTCCATGTGTTTGCCGGTGGCCGGATCGTGGAATCCGGAGGGCAGGAGCTCGCCGAGGA
>DASQVU010000283.1:0-11255 GCA_035640615.1 Pseudonocardiaceae bacterium | reverse complement strand
CCCCAGGACGACCGGCTCCTCGGCAAGCACCAGCTCGCCGGGCACTACAGATCCACCGTTCATCATGCCGCCTCCGCGGGACCAAGTACGTCGGCGGTCATTGGATCGGCCAGTGCACGGTGACGAGCTTGGTGCCATCCGGGAAGGTCGCCTCCACTTGCACCGACGTGATCATCTCCGGCACGCCGTCCAGTACATCTTCACGGCTGAGTACCCGCTGCCCCGCGGCCATCAGATCGGCGACGCTGCGCCCCTCCCGGGCTCTTTCCAGCACCCACGAGGTGATCAGCGCGACCGCCTCGGGGTAGTTCAGCCGCAATCCCCTCGCTCGGCGCTGCTGAGCTAGCTGGCCGGCCACGTGGACAAGAAGCTTCTCCTGCTCATGCGGGGACAGCAGCATGCCCGTTCCTCCTTCAGCGCCAGATCAGCGTTGATACTACGCTAAAATAGCGCTATGGCGACTATTCAAGTACGTGATCTGCCGGAGGACGTGGCACAGACGTATCGACGTCGAGCGCAGGCGTCGGGCAAGTCGCTGCAGTCCTACATGCGGGAACAATTGATCGCGATGGCGCGACGCCGCGATAAGGCGGAGGTTATGGCAGCCGTTGAGCAGGCGCTCGAGCAGGATCCGGCACCCGGGTTTAGCGACGACACAATCCGTTCCGGGTTGCAGGAGCTGCGGGGTGAATGAATACGTCGTGGATGCGTCTGCCGCGGTAAGTGCGCTGGGCCGAAAGGACGCCGTTGGAATAGCGGCACACAAGCGGATTGCGGAATCAACGTGTCATGCACCTCACCTGCTCGACGCCGAAGTGGGCCATGTGCTGCGCCGCGGCGAGCGAGCCGGAGAGATTAGCAAGCAGACGGCGCGCACTGCTCTTCGTGCGCTCCCAGAGATGATCGACTATCGCTACCCGCACACCGGTCGCGTAGCGTTGCTGGCTTGGGAATTGCGGGACATGATTTCGTTCTATGACGCGTTGTACGTCGCGCTGGCAACAGCGCTCGACGTACCTCTGCTTACCAGGAACGCCAACCTCAGCAGGGCGCCCCAGCTGACCTGCCGGGTGGCGCTGATCAGCTGAGTGTCACATCGCCCCAGCGGGCTTCAGAGTGACTGAGCCATGTCCTGCGCGAGGCTGGGGAACGACGGCCGGCTTGTCCTCTAGCCCTACCGGTCGGGCCGCGGGATGCTCGACGAGAGCAAGGACTCGAGAGGCCATGAACCGAGCGGTACGCACCGGCGTTCCGCCACGGGTCACCTCGGTTACCTCCACGACGCCGCGTCCGTGGGTGATCTCTACTCGTCGCCCATTTCGGGTGGCTTCGATCTCATAGGTCAGGGTGGAGCCGCCGGCGTCGATGACGATCTCGGTGCGATCGCCCTTCATGGCTTGCCGATCCTTTACGTATAACGATGTGGTGAGGGTCCGGACCAGGCGTGCTGGTCGCCTCTCGGCGAAAGGCGCACCGCGGCTTCAGCCGAACGATCGTCCGCGGCGGCGAATGAAGTGGACCCGGGGACACAGGACACCCCGGCCCGGACACGCACTACAACCACCCACCGCAGCACATCATTCCCCAGACGCCACGCATTCAGCCGGTGAGTCAGATCGCCATGGCGGTGCGAACGTGATCGAGAGCGCCGGTGCCACCGTCACCGGTCGAGGTGATGCGGCCGGCTTCCATGACGTAGTAGCGACTGGCTGCCGCGAGTGCGAAGCCTACGTGTTGCTCGACCAGCAAGATCGATAGTGCCCCGCCGCGAGTCAGGGACAGGATGATCTGCTCGATCTCTGCCACCACGGTGGGCTGGATCCCCTCGGTCGGTTCATCGAGGATCAGCACTCGCGGCTGGGTAATCAACGCTCGGGCGATGGCCAGTTGCTGGCGCTGGCCACCGGACAGCAGGCCGGCCCGCCGCGGCAGCAGCGCCGTAAGCGCGGGGAACAGGTCCAGCATGTCGGCGATCAGCTTCGTGCCGTCTCGCCGGGTGTCGGCCACCAGTTGGAGGTTCTCCTCGGTAGTGAGTTGAGGAAAGCACTGCTGCCCTTGCGGCACGTACCCGACGCCGCGCTTGACTCGCTCGTTCGGCCGCATCCGGGTGATGTCCTCGCCGTCGAGCAGGATGCGGCCGGCGCTGGGCTGGAGCAGCCCGACGGCGGCGCGAAGCAGGGTGGTCTTGCCAGCACCGTTGTGTCCCATCACAGCGACGACCCCACCCGCCGGTACCTCGACGCTCGCGCCATGCACCACGGTGGTCCGCCCGTACCCGACGTGGATATCAGCCAGCTTCAACATCAGGACGTAACCTCCGCCCGGCCGAGGTATACCTCTTGCACCCGGGGATCGGCCTGCACCTGGGCCACTGTCCCGCCGCTGAGCACCTTCCCGGCGTGCAGCACCGTGACGGAAGTGGCGAATGAGCGCATGAAATCCATGTCGTGCTCGACAACCACGACGGTGCGCTGCGCGCCGATCCGGCGTAGCAGCTCCCCGGTCTGGGTCCGCTCATCGGCGCTCATCCCGGCGACCGGCTCGTCCAGCAGTAGTACCCGCGCATCCTGCACCAGGAGCATGCCGATTTCCAGCCACTGCTTCTGGCCATGCGCCAGTACTCCCGCCGGCTTGTCGCGCAAGCCAGCAAGACCGACGGTCTCCATGGCCTGCTCGACCTCCGGCGGCACCGAGCGACGCCGGCGCAGCAGCGACAGCGGCCGGCGCCCCGCACCAGCAGCGATATCGAGGTTCTGCAGGACGGTCAATTCCTCGAATACGCTGGCTGTCTGGAAGGTGCGGCCGACGCCAAGCCGAGCGATCTGGTGCACCTTCTTGCCCACCAGCTCAGTCCGTCCGAAACGGACCGATCCGGTGGCCGCTGCAAGCCCGGTGATAGCGTCCACCAGAGTGGTCTTACCTGCGCCATTCGGACCGATGAGGAAACGCAGGTCCCCTTGCAGCACCGTCATGGAGACGCCGTCTACGGCAACGAACCCATCGAAGGCCACCCGCACGTCGGACAGTTCCAGATAGTCGGTCATTGGCCGGTCTCCGATCCAGCGCGGATCCCCGACAGGCCGGGTTCCGGTGGCACCAAGTTCCCCGTATCGGACGCTACCGAGGGGCTGGCCACGCGAGCACCGACGCGCAGCCTTCGCTGCACGGCATCTCGCAACACGTTCGCCCGGCCGACCAGCGCTGCCAGCCCACCTGGCAAGAAGGCGATCACCAGGACGAACAACGCGCCTTGGAAATAACTCCAGAACGACGGAAAACTCTCTGACAGAGCCGTCTGCGCCCAGGCCACTGCAATCGCACCGAGTACTGGACCGAACAGCGTGGCCCGACCGCCTATCGCCACCCCGATGACAAAGGCGATCGAGGGCACCACGCCGACGTTAGCCGGCGAGATGATTCCCACGCTGGGCACGAACAACGCACCTGCGATACCGGCCATTGCCGCCGCCAGGACGTACGCCACCAGCTTGATGTTCGCCGGGTCGTAGCCGAGAAAGCGCACGCGCTCTTCTTGGTCGCGGACAGCGATGAGCAGTTCCCCGTATCGTGACCGGTAGAGTTGCCACATTACCGCCAGCATGACCAGCAGCGTGATCGCAGCGATGTAGAACAGCATCCGCTTGTTCACCGGATCGTACAGGTTGAAACCGAAAAACGATCGAAAACCGTTAAGCCCGTTAAATCCGCCCAGGGTGACCTGCTGCCCGATCAGCAGGATGGCGAATGCTGCTGCCAACGCTTGGGACAAGATGGCGAAATATGCGCCGCGGACCCTCCTCCGGAAGATCGCGATGCCGAGCCCGAACGCCACCAACGATGGTATTAGGACTATCCCCAATAAAGTCACCGCAGGAAACCGAAACGGTTCCCACCAGACGGGCACCTGCCCAGACCCGTAGAGCAGCATGAAATCGGGCACTCCGGACGGTCCGGCATCGGCGAGTTTCAGGTGGAAAGCCATCACATATCCGCCCAAACCGAAGAACACGCCTTGCCCGAGCGTCAGCATGCCGCCGCGGCCCCAGGCCAGTCCGATTCCCACCGCCACAATGGCGACGCAGATGAACCGACCGAGCAGTGACAACCGGAAATCCGAGAGCACCGCAGGTGCCACCACCAGCAACACGACGGCGCCCAGCAGGAAACCGCACACCGCGCCGTAGTTGCGAGGCAGCTTGGCTATAACGCTCGATGTCATGCGAGGCTCCTGGTCCGGACACTGAAGATGCCCTGCGGCCGGATCTGCAAGAAGACCACAATCACGACGAAGACCATGACTTTCGCGATACTCGCCGTGGTGGAGTATTCAAAAGTCGCCTGAAGCAGGCCGAGCCCGAATGCGGCGATCACGGCACCTTTTATTTGCCCGATGCCGCCGGCGACCACGACGAGGAAGGCATCGACGATATAGCTGGTGCCCAAGGTAGGGCCTGTGGAGCCGAGCAAGGTGAGCGCGACACCGGCGATTCCGGCCAGGCCGGAGCCGATGAAGAAGGTGAGCCGGTCGGTGCTCCGGGTGGAAATACCGACCGTCTCGGCCAAATCCCGGTTCTGCACGACGCCGCGGATCCGACGTCCCAGCGGTGTGGCCTTCAGCACCAGGGACAGTCCGACAACGGCGGCGGCGGCCAACAGCAAGATGAACAGCCGTGCCGCGGGCACCTGGGTTATGCCGATATTGATGCTGCCGGACAGCCACGTGGGGGCGCGAACGTCGACGTTCGGGGCGCCGAAGACATCCCGGGCCGCCTGCTGCAAGATCAGTGATACTCCCCACGTCACCAGCAGGGTATCGAGTGGGCGGTGGTACATCCGGCGGATCAGGGTGGCTTCGAGGATCAGGCCCATCAAGCCCCCCACCAGGAAACCGAGCGGGATGGCCAGCAGGAGCGAGATGCCGGCATCGGCAACCACACCTTGAACCACGAAAGCGGTGTAGGCGCCAGCCATGATGAACTCGCCGTGAGCCATGTTGATCACGCCCATCTGACCGAAGGTCAGCGCGAGACCGAGCGCGGCGAGCAGCAGGATGGAGCCCAGCGAGAGTCCGGCTACCAGCTGGCTGAACAGGGCTTGCATGACGTTGCCCGCTAGCCGGTCAGGCTCTTGGCCCAGTCGTAATTCTTGAGAAAGGGATCCGGCTGGATGGGCGCACCGGAACTCCACTCGGTATGGATCAGCGCATCGGGGCCGACCTTGCCGATCAGTGCGGTCTTGGCGATATGATGGTTTGCGCCGTTGACGGTAACCGTACCCTCAGGGGCATCAAAGCTCACACCATCTGCTGCCTTGCGGACATCAGCGGTCTTGAACGATTTTGCCCTCTCGACCATCACCTTCCACAAGAACAATGATGTGTAGGCTGCTTCCATGGGGTCGGAGGTAACCCGGTTCTGGCCGTACTTGGCTTTGAACGCCTGCACGAAAGCCGCGTTCTTCGGGGAATTGATAGTTTGATAGTAATTCCATGCGGTCAGCTGGCCCAGCACGTTGTCCAGCCCGATTCCACTGACCTCTTCTTCGGCGATCGACACTGATATAACGGGCATCGCCGCCGGAGTTAGGCCAGCATTGCGGTATTCTTTGAAGAAAGCGACGTTGGAGTCGCCGTTGAGCGTGTTGAACACCGCATTCGCGCCGGCAGCCTTCACCTTGTTGACGATCGTGGAAAAATCGGTATAGCCCAGCGGGGCATATTCCTCGCCCTTTATATCAATACCGTTGGCATTGGCGTATGCCTTGATCTCCTTGTTAGCGGTCCGAGGGAAGACGTAGTCGGAACCAACCAAGAACAAGGACTTGACACCCTTTTGCTTCAGGTACTCCAGCGCGGGCACGATCTGTTGGTTTGTGGTGGCGCCGGTGTAAAAGATATTCGGTGACGCCTCGAGTCCCTCGTACTGCACCGGATAGAACAGCAGCGAGTTCGCGCCCTCGAACACGGGCAACATCGCTTTACGAGAGGCCGAGGTCCAGCCACCGAAGACCGCCGCCACGCAGTCGGAACTGATAAGTTTGCCGGCCTTCTCAGCGAAGATCGTCGGTTCCGATGCCCCATCCTCGCTGATGACCTGCAATTGCTTGCCGAGCACGCCGCCACTGGAGTTGATCTGGTCGGCCGCCAGCAGCAGAGAATCGTGCACCGTTTTCTCACTGATCGCCATCGTGCCCGACAGCGAGTTCAAGAATCCGATCTTCACGGAATTACCTGAGGTGTCGACGCAGGAGCTGGCCGACGAACCGCCCGGCCCAGATGCTCCCACCCGACTCCCGCAACCGGCCGAGACAAGACCGGCAACCATCAACACGGCGACCCCACTCAGCAGACGTTTCCTCGTTCGTCGCGCGCTCATCGCAACTCCTCTCCGCGCCGGGACCGTCCGTTCAGCATCACCGGCCGGATCCGGATACGGCAGGTAAACGACGGTGCTTGCGGTGCACCGTAAAAACGAGATGTGACGGAGAGATTGCAGACCTGGGTCGACACTGTTACGTGTCACTAATCTGGGTGATGATCAGATTACTGCATGTTATTAAACCAGGGGCAGATCGGAGAGTTGCAGCCGCTGATCACCCTGGAGGGTGTAGCACCACCACCCAGGCCGCGGCGAGCATCGCCGGGCCATGCGGCACATCGGGGTGGCCGAGCATGCGCGCAGGTACCGCCACCATAGCGGTCAAGACGCCGGCCACGAATACAGCCACCAGCAGACCCGACCACGATGTCGCAGCGGTCAGCGCGCCCAGGCTGCCGGCGAGCTTGACGTCGCCACCGCCCAGAGCGCCGGGGGATATTAGGCGGATCGCGGCATAGCCGCCTGCCCACAGCAACGCCCCGACGGCGGCGCGGCTCAGTGGACCAACGTGCCCAGCGCCGAGTGCGGCAATTCCGAGTACCCCGGCGGCCAGTGGATACGCTGGCAAGGTCAGTGCATCCGGTAGCCGCCGGGCGACCAGGTCGGCACTAGCCAGCAGCACACCACCCCAGGCCAGCAGTGCCGGCACCGGCCACCACCACAGCGGTACACCAAGGCCGCCGCGTCCGCCGATCACCGCCCACAGCGCGGCCACCGAGACCGCGCACACTGGCACGGGCACCCGCACACCACGGGGAATCCGGCGTAGCAACATCGCTCCCCCGGCACCTGCTAGGGCTCCCACCACAGCTGCCCCTGCGCTGCTCATGCCCCCACTGTGTCTCAGGCGCGGCCAGCACGCCTCCGATCCAGATGCGACCTGTGGATAACGGGGGTGGGGTGAACAAGTGTGCAGTCAGACAGGCCCTAGAACACCCCGCGGGCGGCCGCGTCGCGGACCGCCGCGTAATGCTCCTCCTTCGTCACCGAGAAGCACGAGGCACCATCTTTCTGGCATTTCACAAAGTACAGCCAGGGTCCCGGATCCGGATTCAGGGCGGCGGCGATAGCGGCTGCACTCGGTGATCCGATAGGCGACACCGGCAGCCCGACGTTGATGTAGGTGTTGTAGGCGCCGGGCCGGGCTCGGTCGGCGTCAGAGGTGCTGACCTCCTGCCGGTCGAGCGGATAATTGATAGTGGAATCCATTTGCAATGGCATTCCAGCGGCGAGCCGGTTGTAGATTACGCGAGACACCCGGCGAAAATCCGGGGTGATTGCCTCCCGCTCGATTACGGAGGCGATCACCAGCACGTCGTAAGGGCCGTATCCGGTACCTGCGGCGGACGCGGGAAAACCACTTGCCAACAGCCGCGCCACGGACGTGACGGTCGTCTGCCCCAACAACTCCACCGCCGAACTGCCCGGGCGCACATCGTAGCCTCCCGGCACCAGCAGCCCCTCCAAGCGCCGGCGGGGCTCCACGCGAGAGGTCGGATCGAGAGCCCAGGTGGGAACCCCCAGCGCGCGGGGATCGGTCTGTTCCATCGCTGCGCGCAGGTCCTCCGGGCGCACACAGGTACTTCTGTCCCCGATCATCGCGCAGCTAGCCCGAGAGATTTCGGCGAGCAACCCCGGCACGATCTTGCCGTCCGGCAGCTCGACATTGTCGAGCTGCTCGCCACCGCGGATCTCCAGGTGTCCAACTCGAGCATCCGGTTCCTGCAATCTGGCTACCGCCGCGGAGCCCGACATCCGCTCCCGCACTTGGTAATACCCGGGCTGCACGGAACGCACCCGCGGATCGGCATCGGCGGCGCGAGTGAATGCCCGGACGCTGGCGACCACGTTCTGGCGCGCCAAGGTGGCGCCGATTGCGGTGAGGCTCTGACCGTCCTCAACCTCGACAATGGCCTGCGTATCGCCGGGCCCCAGGTAATCCGGTACAGCACGCCACGCGCGGATCTCGCGCACCCCGACGAAGACACCAGCAACCGCCATTACGAGTACGGCGAGCATGCCCACGAGGGCTCGACGGCGGCGACGCCGTTCCCGCGCCTGTCTCCGACTCCGGCGGCCACCACTATGCCGCTGCGTGCCACCGCGTCCTGTTGCGGCCCGAGTGTCCTTGAACAGCCCCAGATCGTCGGTCATCTATCCGCCCGTGCTGTGCACCAGCGGCGGACACCCCGGGCACGAGAACGCGACACACCGGGCTGGCGCGAGGTCACGACGTGTCTTCCGGTTCACGAGTGGTCGGGCGTGCGTCCAGCCAGTTCTGCAGGATCTGCACTGCGGCGGCCTGATCGACCACGGCTCGCTGCTTGCGGCCGCGAACTCCCCGCTCGGCGAGCATCCTGGTGGCCGACACGGTGGTGAGCCGCTCGTCGGTCAGCCGGACCGCAACGCCGTCGCCGAGCCGGCTGGCCAGAGCGCGAGCGTAGTCCGCTGCCGCACGCGCCGCCCGACCTTCGTGCCCGGCCAGGGTGCGCGGGAATCCCACCACCACCTCGACCACCTCATGCTCAACCACCATCGCCGCCAGCGCATCGAGGTCCCTACCCCCCAGGCGGTCGCGGCTTAGCGTAACCAGGGGCGTTGCGAGGATCCCGGCGGGATCAGACAGCGCCACCCCGACGCGGACCTCGCCGACGTCCACGCCGAGACGGCGGCCGGGCTGCCCGGGATCCAGCCCGCTCACGCGCTGTCGCGCCTCGCAAGCTCAGCCCGCAGCGCGGCAAGCGCGGCCGGGATCCCCTCCGGCTCGGTGCCGCCGCCCTGAGCCAGGTCCGGTTTTCCTCCGCCGCGTCCACCTACGGCGGAAGCGAATACCGGCACCAGGGCGCCGGCTGCCATACCCTGGGCCCGCGCCGCCGCGGTGGTGGCTACCACAAAGGAGACCTTGCCGCTGTCCTGGTCGACGGTGAACAGCGCGACCACGCCGGGCCGGTCACCGATCCGGCCACGGACCTCCGTGGCCAATGCCCGCAGGTCAGCGCCGCTCACACCGTCGGGAACCTGCACCGCAACCAGTGCGGTGGCGCCGATTTGCTCGGCTGCGTCGGCCAGGGTGCCCGCCGAGGACAGCACCGCGCCGGCGCGCAGCTTCTCTAGCTCACGCTCGGCCGCGCGGAGCCGTTCGGCGATCGCCCCGATGCGTTCGGGCAGCTCCTCGGGCCGGGCCTTGAACTGCTCGGCGAGCTGCGCGACCAGCACGTGCTCGCGGGCCAGGAAGCGGAACGCATCCAACCCCACCAACGCCTCCACCCGGCGGACCCCGGCTCCGATGGATGCCTCGGACAGCAGCTTGATCAGGCCGATATCAGCCGAGTTGGGTACGTGGGTGCCGCCACACAGCTCCTTGGAGTAGTCGCCGATGGTGACCACCCGCACCGCATCGCCATATTTCTCGCCGAACATCGCGATCGCGCCCTCGCGGCGGGCGTCGGCCATCGACATCACGTCGGCGGTGACCGGCAACGAGCGCAGCAGCACCTCGTTGACCTCGTCTTCGACGTCGGCCAGCACGCTGGGCGGCACCGCACCGCCCGGAGAGGTGAAATCGAAGCGCAGCCGGCCCGGCGCGTTGAGCGAACCGGCCTGAGCGGCGCTGCCACCCAGGGCCCGGCGGATGCCGGAGTGCACCAGGTGTGTGGCGGAATGCGCGCGAGCCACCGCGCGCCGGCGGGTTACATCGACCTGCGCCAAGACCGGGTCGTCTAGGTGCACCTCGCCGGAGACGACGGTGCCCCGGTGTACCGACAGGCCCTCCACGGGGGATTGCACGTCAGTGACCTCGATGCTGAACCCGTCGCCGGTCAGGGTGCCGGTATCGGCCTGCTGGCCGCCGCCCTCGGCGTAGAACGGGGTGCGGTTGAGCACCACTTCCACAGCGCTGCCCTCGCCGGCTGCGGGAACCCCGACACCCTCGACCAGTAGACCGATCACCCGGGCCTCGGCGGACAGCTCGTGGTAACCGAGGAAATCGGTACGGCCACGGGTGTCGAGCACGCTGCGGTATGCGCTGAGATCGCCGTGAGCGGAGCGGCGGGCCGCCGCGTCGGCCTTGGCCCGCTGCCGCTGCTGCGCCATCAGGGCGCGGAAACCCGCCTCATCGACGGACAGGCCGGCCTCGGCGGCCATCTCCAGGGTGAGGTCGATGGGAAACCCGTAGGTGTCATGCAGCTGGAAGACCTGATCGCCGGACAGCTGCGTACCGCCGGCCTGCCGCGTCTGCGCCACCGCCAGATCGAAGATCCGCGACCCGGCGGACAGCGTTGCCAGGAATGCGCCCTCCTCAGCCCGGGCCACCGCCTCGATCCGCTGGTAGTCCGTGACGAGCTCCGGGTAGGAGGGACCCATCGTGTCTCGCACGACGGCGGTGATCTCACCGAGGACCGGCTCGGTCACCCCCAGCAGGCGCACGGCCCGCACGATGCGGCGCAACAACCGGCGCAGCACGTACCCGCGTGCCTCGTTGCTCGGGGTCACCCCGTCACCGATGAGCATCACCCCGGTGCGTGCGTGGTCGGCGATCACCCGGAACCGCACGTCATCGGTGGGATCGCTGCCGTAGCGCCGGCCGGACAGCTGCTCGGCTACGGTGATCACCGGGCGGAGCAGGTCGGTCTCATAAACGTTGGGCACGTCCTGAAGCAGCAGCGCCACCCGCTCAACACCCATCCCGGTGTCGATGTTCTTGGCCGGCAGCGGCTCGAGTATCGAGAAGTCGCTCTTGCCCGGGCCGGTGGATGGTCCCCGCTCGTCCTGCATGAACACCAGGTTCCAGATCTCCAAGTAACGGTCCTCGTCGACGACCGGCCCGCCGGGCCGGCCGAAATCGGGCCCGCGGTCGATGTAGATCTCCGAGCTGGGCCC
>DASQVU010000282.1:0-3591 GCA_035640615.1 Pseudonocardiaceae bacterium | reverse complement strand
ATCTATGACCCCAAGCGAGCCGCGGTGTACGAACGGCTCGGCATCCCCACCGTGGCAACAGTGCCCTGGACCACGGATCGCTTCCTGCGGATGCTGCTACCAGACGGGGTGGCCGCGGCCTGGCGTGACCCGTCCGGCACGGTGGCGGTACTGCAGCTGCCGCTGCACGAAGGATGGGCTGGGCGCACCGTGGGGGAGCTGGAAGAACACAGCGGTGCCCGGATCGCCTTCATCGTGCGGTTTGGCAACGGGCTGCTGCCCGATCACAACACTGTGGTGCAGGCTGACGACCAGGTGTACGCCGCGGCGGTGTCCGGCACCGTCACCGATATCACCACCGCGGTCAGCGCGCCCCCACCCGAGTGAGCCACGTCCCCCATCGACCCGGGAGCCGCCATGCGCGTCACCATCGCCGGAGCCGGCGCGGTGGGCCGATCCATCGCGGCCGAGCTGCTCGAGTTCGGCCACCAGGTGATGCTCATCGAGCGCGATCCCGATCAGCTTGATCCGCACGTCGTCGAGGGCGCCGAGTGGGTGCTGGCCGACGCCTGCGAGCTGTCCTCACTGGAGGAGGCCGGGCTGGAGCAGTCCGATGTCGTGATCGCGGCGACCGGCGACGACAAGGTCAACCTGGTGGTATCGCTACTGGCCAAGACGGAGTTCGCGGTACGTCGGGTGGTGGCCCGGGTCAACGATCCACGAAACGAGTGGCTGTTCACCGAGGCGTGGGGAGTGGACGTCGCGGTATCGACCCCGCGGATGCTCGCCGCGATGGTGGAGGAGGCCGCCTTCGTCGGCGACCTGGTGCGGTTGATGACCCTGCGACAGGGGCAGGCCAACCTGGTCGAGGTCACGCTGCCCGCGGACACCCCGCTGGCGGGGCGGCCGGTACGGCAGCTGAAGTTGCCCTCCGACGCGGCGCTGGTCACCATCCTGCGCGGCGGCCGGGTGATCGTCCCGCAGGGCGACGATTCGCTTGAAGGTGGCGATGAGCTGCTGTTCGTGGCCGCGGCGGAGGTGGAACCCGAGGTGCGGGCGGCACTGGATGCTCGGCCCTAGGGACCTGGCCCGCCTCAGCCGCCGGCTACCCGCGCTGCGCGGCGGATCGCCCAGATGGTGACCAAGGCAGCCAGCGCCGTCAGGGGCAATCCCATCGCGAGCCGGGCGACTCCGAGCCATTCGGTCTGCCGCAGGTCATAGAGGTAGTGCTGCACGACAAAGCGCGCCAGGAGGAACACCGCCCAGACCGTGGTGGCCACGTCGAAACCAAACCTGGCCCGGCGGTTGGTTCGCCAACCGAATCCCGAGCCGTTGAGCATCGACCACAGCACGCCGACCAGCGGGTGGCGCACGACCACGGAAACCATCAGCGCCAGGCCGGCGACGAGGCTGTACCAGATGCCGTAGAGGAAGAACCCCCGAGCCTCACCGGTGCGGTAGGCGATGAAGGCGCACAACGCCACCCCGAGGATCCCGGATACCGCCGGCTGAACCGGCTCCCGGCAGACCAGCCGCCAGGCTCCCAGCGCGATCGCAACTGCTAGCGAGGCCCAGATCGCCGCAACCAGCCCGGCCAGCGGGTTCACCGCGACGAAGACCACCACCGGCACGACGGATGCCACCAAACCGCCGATGCCACCCAGTTGATCCAGCAGGGTGGGTGCGTGCTGCTCGGAGTGCGCGGGCTCGCCCGTTGTCACGTGCTCCGGAGACGTGTCGGTCATGAACTCCGCTGCAGCTCGTAGTAGGGGTTGTACAGGACCTTGCGGCCGTCCCGGACGGCGATCCGGCCCGACGCCTTGATAGTGCGGCCGGGTTCGATTCCGGGGATCCGCCGCCGTCCCAGCCAGACCAGGGTAATCGCCTCCGAGCCGTCGAACAGCTCGGCCTCCAAAGTAGCCGCTGCCGGCCGGGGACAGTGTTCCACGCTGCGCAGCCGCCCCAGGACGGTCACGGCCTGACCGCTGCTGCAGTCGCAGGCGCGCCGCGCACCGGATTGCTCGACCCGGCGGGACAGGTCTTCAGCGTCCAGTTCGGACGTGTCGCTGGTGAGGTGGCGGACGAGTCGCCGCCAGTAGCCGGGGGACGCACCGCTCATGTCGATCTCCGCCAGGGGCGAACGCGGGTACCTCGACGGACCCGCCCTAACGTCAGGGTAACCCGACGATGCAACGATCCCCGGGGAGACACGGCCGATGTCGCCCATCGAGTGGTTCAGGTCCCCACGGCGGCGCCCTCACGGCCAGCACCGCCCCCCTCAGCAGCGGCGTTCGCCAGCTCGGCGGTGGCCTGTCTGAGTTGCTCGGCCAGCGCTTCGGGCAGCTGCAAGGGCAACGGGCTGCGGACCGGAAGCGGCTCCCCGCCGCGCACCACCACGGTATGCCGGACCACGTCGCGCAGCAGCTGCGTTCGAGCCTGCGCGCCCTCGATCGAGCCCGCAGCGACTCCGCGCAGCATCCAGCGTGGCCCGTCCACGGCCAGGAATCGCATGACCCCGTGCGCGGTTACGGCCTCAATCTCCTCGCCCCACTCGCCAGCCGCTCGCCCTACCTGTGCACCATCGGATCGCAGCTTGGTCTCCAGTTCCGGGACGACCTCGCGCCACAACCCGCCGCTGCGCGGGGCGGCGAAGGCGGTAAGGGTGATCTGGCCGAGGTCGGTTACCAGGTGAACCGCGCGCACCGGGCCGGAGGGTTCCATCTCGACCTGAAGTTGCGCCCCCTCCGGCACTGGCAACCGCAGCGAGCCGAGGTCGAGCCTGGCCACCCTGTCCTCGGGCTGTGCGTCGGCATCGTAGGGTCCGGATCCGGTGCCCCCGGAGCCACCATCTGGGCCATCATCCGGGCCGCCATGGTGTCCACCATTGACAACGTTGTCGGGTAATACCTCCATCTGCTCGCCTTGAGGCGGTGACTGGGCCTCGGCCTGCGCCGGGACCTGGGAGCGCTGTCGACGTCCGAACACTGCTCAACATCCTTCCTGGGGTGTGGTGGCGAGCGCGGTAATCCCGGTCGAGCCGTAGCCGCGCGCTGCCCGCGGGGTGTCCGGTAGCTCCATCACCTCGTGGAATGTGACCCGCTCGACCCGCTGCACCACCAATTGCGCGATTCGATCCAGCCGCTGCAGCACCACCGGCGCGCGGACATCGTGATTGATCAGGCAGACCCGTAGTTCACCGCGGTAGCCGGCGTCGATCGTGCCCGGCGCGTTGACGATGCCCAGGCCGGACTGCGCCGCCAAGCCGGAACGAGGGTGCACGAACGCCGCATAGCCAGCCGGCAGGGCGATCGCAATACCGGTTCCCACCACGGCCCGCTGCCCCGGCCCGAGAACCACGTCGCGGGTGGTGACCAGGTCGGCTCCCGCGTCGCCAGGGTGGAAGTACCTGGGCACCGGCACGCCGGGATCCAGCCGGGTCAGCAGAACCTCAAGAGGTTCGGCATCGGGTCGCTCGGGGCACACGGGCGGCGAGACTACCCTCGGTCGGGTGGCCGATCGTCAACCCCCGCACCGGCGCCAGGCTGACACCCAGCCAGCGTTCAATGAGCGCCTGGCCGTGCCGTGGTGGTGGTGGCCGTTGGGTTTAGGGCT
>DASQVU010000281.1:0-2198 GCA_035640615.1 Pseudonocardiaceae bacterium | reverse complement strand
GGTGCTCAATATTCCGCACACCCGTCGCGAGTCTCGCATCGACTGGCCCGGCGCGGTGGCTCTGACCGTTTCGGTCGTACCTGTTCTCGTAATTGCCGAGCAGGGCCGCGACTGGGGCTGGGGTTCAGCAGCGGCGATCGTTTGCTATCTGATCGCCGCGATCGGTCTCATCGGGTTCGTGACCGCTGAGCGACGCATCGGCGACCAGGCGTTGTTGCCGCTGCGGTTGTTTCACCATGACGTGTTCAGCATCGTGTCAGCCTCGGGTCTGATCGTCGGCATGGGCATGTTTGGTGGCTTGGTGCTCGTCCCGCTATATCTGCAGATCGTCAAGGGTGCCTCGCCGACCAAGGCGGGTCTGCTGCTGCTGCCCCTCATGGCAGGGATCATGGCCAGCTCAGTGATCTCGGGTCAGCTGACCTCCCGCACCGGCCGTTACAAGGTCTTCCCTGTCGTGGGCACG
Source organism: Pseudonocardiaceae bacterium (assembly GCA_035640615.1). Taxonomy (GTDB): domain Bacteria; phylum Actinomycetota; class Actinomycetes; order Mycobacteriales; family Pseudonocardiaceae. Next base: position 1,735 of record DASQVU010000281.1, on the reverse strand, counting down.
GCGTTGATGGCCGCCGCTTTGCTGATGCTGTATTTCCGCCTGGGCGTTGACACCGCGCTAGCCGAGGTCGACAGCTACATGGTGCTGTTCGGTCTCGGGTTAGGCGGTTGCTTACAGACCCTGATCATGGCCGCGCAGAATGCGGTGTCACCGCGGGATATGGGAGTAGCCACCGCGTCAGCGACCTTCTTTCGCCAGATGGGCGGCACGTTGGGCGTTGCAGTGTTCTTGTCGATCCTGTTTTCCACGGCCAGCACCAAGATCGCTGCCGCATTCCGGGCCGCCGCAGCTACACCCGAATTCCAGTCCGCGCTGGCCGATCCCACCGTCCGGGCCAACCCCGCCAACGCCATCGTCTTGCAGTCCCTCCGGCGCGGCGGATCCGCCAACGCCGGTGGCGTGCTGCAGGACTCCTCTTTCCTGCAGCACATCGACCCTCGCCTGGCTCGCCCCTTTCTCGTCGGATTCTCCAACGCGACGGGGGAGGTATTCCTCACCGCAGCGGGCGTGATGTCCGTGGCATTTGTGGTCTTGCTCTTCCTGCGAGAGCTTCCGCTGCGCAACGAATCAGGCATCGCCGCCCTCGCGGCGGAGCGCGCCGCCGAAACCGGCCCCGCACCGGCACACGACATGTCGACGAGAAACGACACGGTACCCCCACCACCGGGCGTGGCATCCCACCCGGCGACCGTAGATCATCGGCCTGAGCCGGTGATCTACGGACAGGTCACCAAGGATCTGACCACCCCCCTTGAGGGGGCCAGCCTGACCCTCACCGATCTGTCCGGGCGGCAACTTGACCTCACACAGTCCGACGCCGATGGTCGCTACCAGCTCGCCGCACCCACTGGTGGCAGCTATCTGGTGACCTGCACGGTCGCTGCACACCAGCCCGGTATCGCGCTGGTCGCGGTGGCCGACGCGCCAGTACGCCACGACTTCGCCCTTGCCGGAGGTGGCGCCAGCTTGTCCGGCACGGTGTACGCAGCCGGATCCCAGCAGCCCATCGCGACCGCGGTAGTCGCTCTGATCGACATCCGCGGCCACGTCGTGATCACGACCACCACCGGGTCCGACGGGCAGTACGGCTTCACCGGCCTAGCCCAAGGCCTGTACACCCTCACGGTGGCCGCCACGACCCTGATCCCGGTCGCACTCAGCGTCAACATCCCCGCCCAGGGGGAACTCACCCACGACATCGAGGTGGCCGTCCGGACGCGGCTTGCGGGCAGTGTGCGCACCGCGAGCGCCGGCGCGCCGGTGCCCGAAGCCCTGACCACCCTGCTGGACTCCCACGGCCAAGTGATCGGCTCGATGATCACCGACCTCGACGGTAGATTTCTTTTCGACAACCTCCAGCCCAGCGCCTACACCGTCGTCGCCACGGGCTATCCAGCGGTAGCCACTGAGGTGCAACTCGAGCCCGGACAGCTCAACGAGATTGTGATCACCTTGCGGCAGCCCGGGATGGCTAACTCCGCGACCGGCAACGACCTTGCCGAGGGAGGCATTGAGCAGCAGGCGGGCGGCAAGCATGAGCAGCGCTGAGGCCGGCGACGGGATCATCACCGGCACGGTGGTCGGCCGTGATGGATGGCCAGTGCCGCACGCGGTGATCACCGTGATCGACGCCCTCGGTACCCAATCCGCCCGCACACCGGTAGGCGGTGACGGTCAGTTCACCGTGGCCGGGCTGGCTCCCGGTACCTACACCGTGATCACCGCCGCTGCCGGA
>DASQVU010000280.1:0-7010 GCA_035640615.1 Pseudonocardiaceae bacterium | reverse complement strand
GGACCAAGTCGAGGCAGATCCGGGCTTGGCGCCCGGTGAGCTCCCGGCTGCGCATTGCGATCTGGGCCAACTGATCCTGCGGAGACAGGCCATCCGCACTGCGCACCGCCAGTCCGGCTTCTTCACGGCGCTTGAGCCCGGCGACGCGCACCATGTAGAACTCGTCCTGGTTCGATGAAAAAATCGCCAAGAATTTGGCCCGCTCCAATAGCGGCTGGCTGGTGTCCTCAGCCAGTGCCAGCACCCGGGCGTTGAAGTCCAGCCAGGATAGTTCGCGGTTGAGGTAGCGGTCGTCGGGAAGATCGGTCGCAGGCGGCACCGGGGTCGCCGCGGGAGGAGCAGGCGGTACTGCGACAACCGCACTATCCGTGATCGGGGTGCTACGGCTGGGCAGTGAAGCGAGGTGCTGGCTCACCAAGTCATTGTCTCGTATCGGGCCCAATCTGGTATCAGCCTCAGTCGCAGGGATAAACCGTGGGTTCCCCTGGGAATGAAATCCCCGATTGACGCCTGTGGAGAGCGGCTTCGGTACACCGACCGAGGCCCAGCTCGCGGGCCCGCACCAGGTCGACCGAGGTATCGACGTCACAGCGCAGGCCCGGCCAGTGACCGATGAGCTCGCGAGCGCCGCTGGCTCGATGCGCCGCCGCCGAGCCGGGTCCGAAACGGGGATCCAGAGCACACCCCGGCGGGGCCAGCAGCAGTGTCGTCCCGGTGCCCGCCGCATCGACGCAGAAGGCCCGGCCGCCGGTGGCCAGTGCGTCGCGGATCGCGCAGTCCAGCTCACCAGCGCACAGCGCCGGCAGGTCGGCGGGGATGGCGGCGACAGCTGTGGTGGGGTCTGCCGCGCGCAGCAGGGCCTCGCCATACCGCAGCGCCGAGTTGAGGCCGGTTCCCGGTTCGTCAGCGAGGGCTTCGACGCCGGCCACCGCCACAATGCGGCACACCAGCGCGTCGGAGCAGATCACGACGGTCCGGCGCACCATCGCCGCGCTGACTGCGGCTGCGGCGGTGTCTTGAGCCAGGGCGAGGACCAACCGGGAGTGTGCGGCCAGGTCGTCACCGCCATCGACCCCGGCACGCAATCGGGTCTTGGCGCTGGCAAGCGGTTTGATCGGCAGGAGTAAGTCCACGGACACCTGCATATGGTCGCCTGCCGGCGTGGACTGGACCCACACTCCGGGAGCAGGGAAGACTTCGCCTGACGGGTCAACACGCCGGCTGCAAACACGAACTCAGCGCGAGGAGGATGGCGTGGCGCGGGAGAAGGCCGGGCTTTCCATCGGGTTGTGCATCGTGGTGTTCTACCCGCTCAGCCGGCTACTGGCGCGGCCGCGGTTTGAAGGTCTCGAGCACATCCCGCCCACGGGGCCAGTGCTCGTCGCCTGCAACCACATCTCCTACCTGGACCCGCTCTACACCTCGATATTCGTGCACCGCAAAGGCCGGATCCCGCGGTTTCTGGCCAAGCAGGCCCTGTTCGAGGTACCCGTGCTCGGCCGCGTGATGACCGCAGCAGGCCAGATCCCGGTGCGCCGCGGCAGCGCCGAGGCGGGCGAGAGCCTGCGGCACGCCGAGCAGGCCCTCGCCGAGGGTAAAGCAGTGTTGATCTATCCCGAGGGAACCATCACCCGCGAGCCGGAGCATTGGCCGATGGCGGCGCACACGGGGGTCGCCCGGCTGGCCCTGCAAACCGATGTGCCCGTGGTGCCAGTCGTGCATTGGGGGACCCACCGGGTATATGACCACTATCGCAGGCGGTTTCGCCCGTTACCGCGGACCGACGTGATCGTGCGTGCCGGGCCGCCGGTGGACCTGGCGGATTTCCGGCGACGGCCAGTGGACGGGCCCCTGCTGCGGGAAGCCACCGAGCGGGTGATGGAGCGGGTCCGCGCGCTGCTTGCCGAGGTACGTAAGCAGCCGGCTCCCAGCGACTTCTTCGATCCCCTGCAACCCGGAAGGCATCGGGAGCACCCGTTATGACTGTTGCAGTGCAGCGAATTGCGGTGATGGGCGCGGGCTCCTGGGGAACCACCTTCGCCAAGGTGCTCGCCGACGCTGGTCGGGATGTGGTGCTCTGGGCGCGCCGGGCTGAAGTGGCCGAGGCGGTGCGGTGCCAGCACGGCAACCCGGATTACCTGCCGGGGGTGACGTTGCCGGCATCGCTGCAGGCGACGGCGTGCGCGAAGGAAGCGCTCGACGGTGTGGACACCGTCGTGTTCGCGGTACCCAGCCAGACGCTGCGCGACAACCTCGGCGATTGGCACCAGTCGATGCCCCCGGAGGCGACCCTGATCAGCCTGGCCAAGGGCGTGGAATTGACCAGCCTGAAGCGGATGAGCGAGGTGGTGATCGACGTTACAGCGGTTACTCCCGATCACGTCGTCGTGGTATCCGGTCCGAATCTCGCGCGGGAGATCGCGGCTGAACAGCCCACCGCCAGCGTCGTGGCGTGCACCGATCACGAGCGTGCGGTCGCCGTGCAGCGTGCGTGCGGAACCCGGTACTTCCGCCCCTATACCAACACCGATGTCATCGGCTGCGAGCTCGGCGGCGCCTGCAAGAACGTCATCGCGCTGGCCTGCGGGGTGGCCGCCGGATTGGGTTACGGAGATAACACGCTGGCCACGTTGATCACTCGCGGGTTGGCTGAGATGGGACGGCTCGGCGCCGCGCTGGGCGCCGACCCGATGACCTTCGCTGGTCTGGCGGGCCTTGGCGATCTGGTCGCCACCTGTTCCTCGCCACTGTCGCGCAACCGTTCCTTCGGTTACCGGCTGGGTGCGGGGGACACCGTGGAGCAAGCTCAGCGGTCTACCCACGGACAGGTGGCCGAGGGGGTGAACTCCTGCCTGTCGATCCAGGGGTTAGCCAACCGCTGTGGCGTCGAGGTGCCCATCACTGATGGCGTACGCCGGGTCTGCTACGACGGCCAGTCACCCCGGCAGATGGCCGCTGAACTCCTCGGCCGGGCGCACAAACCGGAATGACCTTGACGGGATACCATACCGGCTGGTTTGATCATCCCTTGTGAGTACTAGCACGTTCGCCATGGTTCGGCGCTCCCCTGTGGATCTGCGCCGGGTGGCGAGCGCGCTCTGTCCCGCGCGGTGAGCCCCTGTCCGCTGACCGCGTATCCCTGACGGCCGCCCTGCCCGGGTGGTGATCTTTGCGCGGTCGGTTCACCGATCTCGCGAGGAGCCACTGCCGTGCATGCTGTGCCCTACCTCACCGTCCCTGCCCCGGAAATGGCGCGTCCAGGCAGCCCGACCAGCCTGGCGATGGCGCTGGCTGCGCACCCCGAACGGTGGCGCCCCCTGGTCGACTACCGCACTGACACCCGCTGGTACCGGCTACTCGACCGAAACCCACACTATGAGGTGTGGTTACTGTCCTGGTTACCCGGCCAGGGCACCGACCTGCACGATCACGGTGCGGCATCGGGTGCCTTCGCGGTCGCGGCCGGCACCCTGACCGAACGGGTGCTGGCAGCCCCACCCGGCCGGCCACCAGTGGAAGTCACCCGCTCCTTGACGACCGGGCGCTGCCGCGTCTTCGGCCCCCGTTACGTGCACCAGGTCACCAACACCGGCTCCGTGCCGGCGGTGAGCGTCCACGTGTACACGCCGGGCTTGACGGTGATGAACTGCTACGCGGCGGAGCCATCGGGACTGCACCACGTCGCGGTCGAGCAGGCCGGGGTGGATTGGTGATCCGCCCCGCCGATCCGACATGGAGACATATCGGGCTTAGTAGGGTGCTTTCACCCCGATATGTCTCCATGTCGGGGGCCAGTAGGGTGCGGGCCATGATGGGGCGCAGGTTGCGGGTGGCGGTGGTCTTCGGTGGCCGCAGCAACGAACACGCGATCTCTTGCGTGTCGGCGGGAAGCGTGTTGAGCCACCTGGATCGGACCCGATTCGAGGTTATCCCGGTGGGCATCAGCCGGGCTGGCGCCTGGGTCTTGGCCAGCGACGAGCCGGACGAGCTGGCGATCCGGGATCGCACGCTGCCTGCCGTAGACGGCACGGCCGCGCCGCTGACCCTGCCCGGGGACCCGACCCGCAAGCAACTGGTTCGCCTCAGCGGCGAGACGCCCGGAGCGGTGCTTTCCGGGGTGGATGTGGTGTTCCCGGTACTACATGGCGCCTTCGGTGAAGACGGCACGATCCAGGGCTTGCTCGAGCTGGCAGATCTGCCCTATGTCGGCTCCGGAGTGTTGGCCAGTGCAGCGGCTATGGACAAGGACTTCGCCCGCAAGGTGTTGCGGGCGGACGGCTTCCCGGTTACCGACACCGTGGTGTTGCGAGATGCGGATGCCACCCTCACCACGGGGCAACGCGACCGGCTGGGCCTGCCGGTGTTCGTCAAACCGGCGCGAGCGGGTTCATCGCTGGGGATCACCAAAGTGGTGGACTGGTCACAACTGCCCTCAGCGATCGCCACCGCGCGCCGTGTCGACCCTAAGGTGCTGGTGGAGGCGGCGGTGACCGGACGTGAGGTGGAGTGCGGGGTGCTGGAGTTCCCCAGTGGCCGGGTCGAGGCGTCGCTGCCCGCAGAGATCCGCATGGTGGCCGAAGGCTCAGGTTGGTACGACTTCTCCGCCAAGTACCTGGATGACGCGTGCGAATTCGACATACCAGCCAAGCTGGACGACGACGTCACCGCTGAGCTGCAAGCGATGGCCGTTGCCGCGTTCCGGTCGCTGGATTGCCAGGGTCTTGCTCGGGTGGACTTCTTCGTCGGACCCGACGGTTCGCTGACTGTCAATGAGATCAACACCATGCCGGGCTTCACGCCGATTTCCATGTTCCCCCGCATGTGGGCGGTGACCGGGGTGGACTACCCGAGCTTGCTGTCAATACTGATCGACACCGCGGTGGCCCGCGGTACCGGTTTGCGCTGAGCTGGCGCTGGATCAAACGGGTGAACTCCAGCGACTTACTCCCGGCAGGCTAGTTAGGCACATGGGGCGCCCCGGGTAACTGGTGCTCGGTGCCTTGGCCGTGGGTGCCGTTGGCTGAGTGTTGGCGAGTTGGGATGGAGGTAGCGCGATTGTTCCGGTCATTCGGAAGCAGCGGCACCGATAATCCCGTTAATGATCAGCACGCCATCTTGATCGACGAGGCCGGCCAGGTGACACTCGGTCCAGTCGGCAAGCGGTATCGCGCCCGTCATGCACAACCGGATGATGACGCCGACGACCGTCTCCATCCTGGCGAGGCGCCCACGCCTGCTGCCGAGACTGTGGTTGATACCGGGGCTGTGGCGGGGACTGCTGCGAGGACCGCTGCGAGGACTAGCAACGCGGCCAGCGAAGTAGCCGATGAGTGGGCAATCGGCAATTGGGACGAGCCGGACGACTTCCGGTTCGTCGTCCGGCCGTACAGCTGGACGCGGGGCCGCACCCGGCCGGTGCAGGATCTCGCCATTGAGACGCTGGTGTCCACCAGCGACGAAGGGCGAGACATGACGTCGATCTGTTCCGCTGAGCATGCCGCGATCGCGCAGCTGTGCACTGAGATGCGCTCTGTGGCGGAGGTTGCGGCGCTGCTGTCGCTGCCCCTGGGAGTCGCCCGGGTGTTGCTCGCCGACATGATCGACGCCGGCTTGGTGCACGTCCACCGCAACCCAATGGGTTGGGGGGATGCGCCGGATCTCGCGTTGCTGGAACGGGTGCTGGACGGTTTGTACCGTCTGTAGCCCGGCAGCGGGAATCTCAGCGCGGGATATCTAGGCCGCGTTCCGGCAGGGTTCGCGCGATTACGTTGGCGAGCTGCTGTAGTGGCCCGCTCCCGCTCATCGGTGGCAACGCCACCGTGATATAGACCGGTCGATCGACGGCGACCCAGGTGCTCATGCCACCGCTGGGTATCTCGAGAAACTGTACTCCCGAGATGCCGAGCAGCCGCGAGCTTGCAGTCAGCTCAGCGGGTCGGTCGAGCCCGCAGCGCAGCACTACCGGCGGCTCACCCCAACCGGCCGTGCCCGCTGGAACGGGAGCGCGCAGTTGCCGGCGATCCAGCGGGCCAAGTCCGCCGCCGTCCAACTGCTCGGGAACTGCGGCGAGTAACCGCGCGCAGTCCGGGGAATCGGCCGCCGGTGCCGGTACCGCGGCCAACTCGAGCGGCCCCAGAGGCTGGTTGCGCACGAGCGACGCGGCGAGGAGCACACCGGTCACCAGGGCGGCCACCAGGGCCAGTGCCAGCACGAGCGACCAACGCGGAGTGCCCCTGCGCCGGGCGGTGTTGCCTGCGAACATGCTGACCAGATCGTCAGGACAGGTGGACAACAGGGCAGGTGAGAGTGCGAGTGATGCCCTGCACGTTCTGCACCCTGGCCACGACGAGCTGACCGAGCTGATCCACGTCGGTGGCCTCTGCCCGGACGATCACGTCGTAGGGGCCGGTGACGTCCTCCGCGCTCGCTACGCCAGGCAGGCTCGACACCTCCGCGGCCACCGCGGCAGCCTTGCCCACCTCGGTCTGGATGAGGATGTATGCCTGAACCACGGCCCTGGCCTTCCATCTCGTTCGGATATCTGAGGATTGAGAGAAGGGGTAGGAACGAAACCTACCGCCTGGATCGGGGGTATGAGATGTGTGTCGCCGCTGGTAGGCCGCCACCATCCGGGCGGTCTGACGCCTCTTCGGTCGCTGAGTTGGGAGAATTCGGCCTGATCGCCCGGGTCACTGCGGGTAGGACGCTGCCGCGACACACCTTGCTCGGCCCGGGGGACGACGCGGCGGTGCTGGCAGCCGCGGACGGCCGAGTCGTGGTCACCACCGATGTCCTCGTTGAGGGCGTGCATTTCCGGCTGGACTGGTCCACACCTCACCAGGTCGGCCGCAAAGCGATGGCGGCCAACCTGGCCGACGTCGTGGCGATGGGCGCGGTGCCCACTGCGTTGGTTGTCGGGTTGGCCGTTCCCGGGCGGACTCCGGTGGCCACTGTGGATGGCTTGGCTTCCGGCATGTGGGAGGAGGCCGGTCGGGTTGGTGCCGGCATCG
>DASQVU010000279.1:0-5111 GCA_035640615.1 Pseudonocardiaceae bacterium | reverse complement strand
TGAAGGTGCCATCGGCATCGGCAAGAGCGCGCTATTACAAGCCTCGATCGCGGACGCCGGGGATCAGAACGTGCAGACGCTGACCGCCCGAGCCAGCGAGCTGGAACGCGAGTTCGGTTTCGGTGTCGTCCGCCAGCTCCTGGAAGCCCGGATCGTCCGAGCCGGAAAGCCGGAGCGTGCTGAGCTGCTAGCTGGTGCGGCTGGACTGGCGGGTCCGGTACTCGGCCTCGGCGGGACGGCAGGGAATTCCTTCGCAGCGCTGCACGGGTTGTACTGGCTGGTCGCCAACCTGGCCGCTGGTGGGCCGGTGATGTTGGCAGTTGATGACCTGCACTGGGCCGATGAGCCGTCGTTACGGTGGCTGCTCTTTCTATGCCAGCGGCTCGAGGGCCTGCCGGTGCTGGTCGCGGCCAGCACGCGTCCACCGCGTCCGGCGCACCCGCACCTGCTGGCTGAACTGCTCACCGTGAACGGTATCCAGGTGTTGAGTCCTGGCCCGCTCAGCGAGGCTGCGGTGGCCCAGCTCATCACCGAGCGGCTGGGTGCTGCGCCTGATTCGGCCTTCATCGCTGCGTGCGCCGCTGTCACCGGTGGGAATCCCTTCGTGCTGCGCGAGTTGCTGTTTGATCTGGCCGCCGCCGGCCTCCAGCCCGATGCGGCGCAGGCGGTCAGCCTCGCCGAACGGGTCCCCGCCCAGGTGGAACGAGCGGTGCTGGCCCGGTTGGGACGGCTGAACCCGGCAGCCGTGGGCCTGGTGCAAGCGGTGGCCGTGTTAGGTGAAGGCACGGAGCTGAAGCTGGCGGCGGCATTAGCCAAGCTGGACCTCGACACCGCCGCCGCTGCAGCCGATGTACTGCTGGCCGCGGAGCTGGTCGCAGAGCATCGGCCGTTGCGATTCGTGCATCCCCTGGTGCGCTCAGCGATCTACGAGCAACTCCCGCCCGGCGCCCGCGCGCAAGCACATGCGCAGGCCGCCCGGCTGCTCATGCGGCACGGCGTTGGCCACGAGCGGATCGCCGCGCAACTGCTGCTGTGCGAACCGGCAGGGGAGGCCGGTGCTGTCCGGGCATTGCGAGCAGCTGCCGCCGCCGCGCTGGCACGGGGAGCCCCCGAGATCGCCGTGACGTACCTGCGCCGGGCGTTAGCCGAGCCACCTGCAGAATCCGTCCACGCTGAGGTTGTCAGTGAGTTGGGCGGTGCGGAGCGCATCGCCCGACATCCCGCCGCTGTGGTGCATCTCGAGCAGGCTAGGCAGGCCACCACCGACCCGATAAAGCGGGCCCGACTTGCCGATCAACTGGCGAATGTGCTCGTTTACGTTCCCGATCTGGCGCGTTCGGCTGCTGTCCTGCAGGCCGCGTTGGACGACCTCGGCGATCGCGACGTAGACCTGGCGGCTCGGCTGGATGCCCACAAGGCGTTCGTGGATCTCCTCAGCGTCTACCCGACCGAGGTGCCTGAGGTCACCATTGGCCGGCTACGCGAGCTTGCCGCGGGGCACCTGCCTGCCAGCCGCTCAGCGCAGCTCGTCCTGGCGACTTTCCTCGCTTTCCGCGGCGAGAGCTGCCATGAGGTCCCCGGGTTGATCGCGCAGGGGTGGGACGGCGGCCGCTTTCTGGCCGACGAGACGAGCGAGACATTTCCCACCGCAGCGGCCACCTTTCCCCTCGTGTATATCGACGACCTCGACGGCGCTGATGCGCTAGCCGAGGCGACGATGGCCGATGCGCAGGCCCGCGGGTCGATACATGGCCTGGTGGCCGGTACCGGTCGGCGCGGACTGGTTGCGCTTCGCCGCGGGCAACTGGCCGGGGCCGAGGCTGATCTGCGGGCCGTACTAGAGCTGGTCACCGCGCACAATCTGACCAACACCATTCCGTATTACGCCGCGTTCTTAGGCATCGCCCTGCTCGAACGCGGAGAACTCGACCAGGCAGCCGACGTTGTTGACGGCGTCACACTCGGCCCTACGATGATGCCGACCCGCACCACGGCTGCCCTGTGGGAAGCTCGTGGTCAGGTGCGCCTGGCATGTGGTCAGCGTCCGGAAGCTATCGCGGATCTGCGCCGTTGCGGGCAACTCACCGACCAAGCCGGATGGCGTAACCCCAACCTCTTAGCCTGGCGTTCGACGCTGGCGCTGGCGCTGGCGCCCGAGCAGCCGCACGAAGCGGCGGCACTGGCACAGGAAGAGCTCACGTTGGCCCGCCGTGCCGGCTCCCGCCGGGCAATTGGCATCGCGTTGCGGGTCTGCGGGCTGCTTGCCGGTGAGCACGAGGGGATGGAGTTGCTCAAGCAGTCCGTCGAAGTGTTGGAACCCACACCAATGCGGCTGGAACTGGCGCGCTCGCTCACCGAGTGGGGCGCCGCGTTGCGTCGCGCCGGGGGACGCGCGGCCGCTCGTGAACCCTTGCGTCGAGCGTTGGATCTGGCTGCACGCTGCGGTGCCGCCCCGCTGGCCGAGCGCGCTCGTGAGGAGGCGCTGGCTGCCGGTGCCCGCCCGCGCCGACCGTGGAGTACCGGCGTGCACGCGCTGACCCCTAGCGAACTGCGCGTCGCCCGGTTAGCCGCCCAAGCCATGGGTAACCGGGAGATCGCGCAGGCGCTGTTTATCACCACCAAAACCGTCAGCGACCATCTGTCCAGCGCTTACCGCAAGCTGAACATCTCCTCCCGGGACGAGCTCGCCCCAGTCATGGCAGCGCACGCCAGTTAACGGTGGGCACCGAGGGCGGCGAGGATGCCCTCGACACGGCGGCGGGCGTCGTCATCGGGATCGCCGTGGGTCAGCGCGTGCAGCCGGTCGGCTTCGACTGCGGTGAGGATCCGTTCGGCTGCGACCTCCGGCTCGATGAGCGTGGTCATCAGGCGCTGGAGCAGCGCCCGCACCTCTGCTGCACTTCCTCCCGGTGCGGGCATGTGTTCGGCTCCCGCAGGATCGGCCTGAACCAACGCAATGAGTCGCTCGCCCAGGGGTGTGCGTACTAAGCCCGGACAAGCCACAGTCACCCCGATCCGCAGCCCCATGAGTTCCAGCTCGCGGTGCAACGTCTCCGAGATGGCGACCACGGCGTGCTTGCTGGCACAGTAGGCGGCGCCAAAGGGCCAGGTGGACAGCCCAGCCAGCGAGGCGATGTTGACCACATGTCCGGCGCCAGCCGTCACGAGATGCGGCATGAAAGCGTGGAGTCCGTGCACCACGCCGAGAACGTTCACTGCCAGCACGCGCTGCCACGTTTCGGGGCTGGTCTGCCACAGTGGCTGGCCGCCACTGCCGGTGGCAATGCCGGCATTGTTGACGACCAGATCGACCCGGCCGAAGTGCTCCAGGGTGCGGCAGGCCAGCGTAGTGACGGCCGCTGGATCGCTGACATCGGTGATCACCGCGAGCACGTCGGCGCCGCTAGCCGTAAATTTCTCGGCGGTGTCGTGCAGCGGCTCTTTCGCGACATCCGCCAGGACCACGGATAACCCGCGGTCGACAAGTCCGGCGGCCAGGGCACGACCCAGTCCCTGCGCCGCTCCGGTCACCACTGCCACCTGACCCGCTTCGATGATCATGTGCTGCCGCGCCTTCCTCCGCCGTTTTGCGTCATCCTCCTGCTGGGGTGGGCCGTAATCATCGGATCGGAATACGGAAGTTTTATGGTCGCGCGCCGGATGTTCGGCGCCCTGCCCGGAGGTCGAACTCGACTGTCGCGTGCCATCGGCATCGCGCTGCGTGTCGGCGGGGCGCCCTGACGCGGGGCCCCCCGCTGAGGATTTCCTCTCTCCCCGGCCGGGGGAGCCGCCGCACATGACCGTGACTGTCGATTGGAAGGTGCCGCGCACTGGTCTGGCCAGCGCAACGATGGATTGTTGAGCGATTCCGTATTATTGGAGTGCGAATAGCTCGGTGCCGATTTCCTGTAGCCAGATTGAGATTTCGGCTGTTTGGTCGAACGTGGTATGCGCTGGTTGGTCGATGAGCCAGGCACCGCTGGGATCTTGGACCGCAAGCAGATAATCAGCGATGGCTATCGCTAACTCAGTGCAGCGTGGGTCATTGGTGATTCTGGCGAGGACGGCCGCTCCCCAGGCCACCTTGTGGCTCGTGGGGCTGGATCGAAGGTTGCCTTCGCAGGATAGAGCGAAGTCGAGGTAGTCGCGGGCCGCTTTCAAATACACCTCGTCAGCCGTGGCTTCATACAACTTGGCCAGGAATGCGATGGGGTAGCCGACCATGAAATAGGCCTGGTTAGGTTCGTGGGCGCTCACCAGGTAGAACGCGGCTTTGTCCTCGGGGACGTCACGAATAAGGTGCCCAGGGCGGTCAAGACGCAGGAATAGCCCGACCCGCAAGTCCGGTTGGAGGGTCAGGAGCCGAGCTAGCCAGCGACCAGCGCCTTCGGCTCGCTGACGGTCACCGCAATTCAGGCAGACCAGTCCTAGGTGCGCCGTGGTCAGAGCATCTGTTTCACCGTTGCCGGCGCCGGAGGGCCCGCTGGTCAGGAAGCCACCCCGGGCTGGTTCATGAGCTGCTCTCAGATACTCGAATGTCGGATAGGTGATATCGAAGCGACCCAGGCGCTGCGCGCCCATCGCAAGCCAACCGTTGGGGTAGACCCAATACTCGTTAAAAGCGGCGTTTTCACTCTTGTGGTGAGGCGTTGTGACAAAATCGTGATCGTGACGCATGAACCTGCGCTGAATGAACTCCAGCAGCTGCATAGCCTGCCGAGCACGACCAGACAGCTGAAACAGGTATGGAGACTTGTAATAGCAAGCCAGATCATCGGCCTCCGGACCATACGAGCCATCGTTACCCAGCCTGGCCGTTAGCCACCTCACGCCGCGATCGGCGGCCTGCTCGTACCGTGTCCTCGCCACCACAACCCCACCTCTCACTTCGGGCCTGGTCATCGGATGAGTCGGGACCCGGACAACGCTAGTGCCGGGAACAGGTTGTTGTGTTCAGCACACCGCCACCAAGTGCACCACCAAGGCTGGGACATCACCATCCGCGGCGGACACGTCGAATTCCAGCCCTGCACCATCATCAATCCGCACCGTCGACCGCTCAGCAAACCACTCCGGCGCTAACTTCGGCGCCCCGCTTCGGGCAGACATGA
>DASQVU010000278.1:0-6132 GCA_035640615.1 Pseudonocardiaceae bacterium | reverse complement strand
GGCATTGCACCTCCTCCTAGCCACCGACCGGGCTCAACCCGATCCGTACATCGACGTACATCGACGCAGAGGAGAATCGGTTAATGGTCACCACCGGCACGGACGGGCTGGCGACCACGGGGATGGCTGAGCGCGGGGACGTGCTGGGCGCGGTGGAGCGGCTTCTCGATGACGCCGGCGAGGGCCGGGGTGGGGCACTGTTCGTCGTGGGAGCTGCCGGGTTGGGCAAGACGACGGTACTCGAGCATGCAATCACCATGGGGAAACCGCGGTTTGCGGTGGGTGTCGGACGTGGCGATCGGGTGGAGGCAGTGCTGCCCTTCGGCCTGATTGGCCAGGCACTCGGTCAGCTACTCGAAGGCCAGCTTCCCGGCGGCAGCACGGCGCTGGACAGCGACGGCGGCGAGGCCGGCGACATCTCCCCGCAGGCGCGCTTCTACAGCATCCTTCGCGAGGTGCGGCAAGCGGCGAGTAGCCCGCTGCTGCTGGCCATCGACGACCTGCACTGGTCGGATCCGGACTCGCTGACGGCGATCCACCTCATCTGCCGCCGGCTGGCGTGCATGCCAGTGGCGCTGATCGCCACTGCTCGTCCATGGCCGACCGAGGCCGTCAACTCGGCCCGGGAGCTGGCCACCCAAGGCTTGGCACAGATCACACCGCTGGCTCCGCTGAGTACCATGACCGTTCGAGACATGCTGCGTGCCCGAGTCAGTGACACGGTCCCCGCCGTGGTGATGGACCAGGCCATTGAGATGTGCAGCGGCAATCCCTTACTGGTGGAACAGGTCGCCCTCGAACTGCGCCGCAGCGGCAAGTTCACGAAGGGCCAGCTCTGGTTATCCCGCTTCGTCGGGGTTGGTCCCAGCGGGCAGCGCTTCCTGCAGGCAGCCAGCGTGCTGGGAACGCGGTTCCGGGCCGACATCGCGACGAAAGTGGCGGGATTGTCGGCTGGCGATGCTGGCAGCGAGATCGACGGTCTGTTCCGCGGTGGGCTGCTGTACGAGGCCGATGACGGCTGGGCGCGGTTCACCCACGCGCTGATCCGGCAAGGGGTATATGGGGATATCGCGCCTCCGCTGCGCCGGGATCTGCATGCCGCATCTTTCCGTACCTTGGTTGCCGCAGGCGCCTATCCGGCGGAAGCAGCCGAACACGCGGTGGCCGCTGAGCTGGCCGGCGACCCTGGGGCCGTGGCCACGATCACCCGGGCTGGGCGATCAGCGCTGCGCGTCGGTGCAGTCCGAGCCGCCCGCCAGCACCTGGCCGACGCGATGCGGTTGGCGGGCGAGACCGCGCCGGTGGAGCTGCTCTTCGACTTCGCTGCGGCGCTCGCCGCAACCGGTGCCAGTGACGAAGCAATACTCGTCTACGAGCGGCTGTTGCGCCTGCCCGCGCTGTCCGACCCTGACCGCATCGCAGCGTTGCGCGAGCTGGGTCAGGCCAGCTTCGTCATGGGTCAGGTCGAGCGCGCCGCGGGATGTTACGAATCGGCTGTTGGGCTGGCCGAGCAGGACCATCCCTCGCTCGCGGTCGGAGCTCTGCTGGATCAGTCCTTTCACCACCAGGCTCTGTTCGGTCCCAGATCGGCACTTCCGTGGGCGAATCGAGCAGCGGAGCTGGCCACCGCCAGCGGCGTCATGCAGTCATCGGCGCAGGCGGCGTGGGGTGCGCTCGCCTACCGCTGTGGTGATCCAGAGGGCCTTGCGGTGGCTGCACGCGCCGCGACGTCACCCGTCGATCTCATTCCTTGCCGGTCTAGGGAACGGCATAGGTACCGAGATCCCGCTCTGAGCTATGCCACCGTGGCTGTGCACGCCGAACGGTTCGCTGACGCCGAACGGCTGCTCACCGGCATCTTGAGCTCAGCCGAACGCAGATGTGAACCACTGATGTTGCTGCTGGCGGCGATGGCGTGGATCGAATGCCTGTGCCGGCTGGGCCGGTTGCACGAAGCTGTGCCCGCCGTCGAGCGCCTCAGCGAGCTCGTCGAACTCTTTCCCTACGGAGCACCGCTGGCGCTCACCTACCGTGCGTTGGTCCTTCTTGAGCTCGGAGAGCTTGAGCAGGCGGCGCTGTGCTGCGCAGAGTTGCCGACAACACCCCAGCACGACCGCTACAGCCTGCATCGCAGCGATGGGATCCAGCTTCAGGTCCAGGGAACCCTCGCTTACCGGCAAGGCGATGCGCCGACAGCATGTGCGCTGTTCGCCCAGCTCGAAGAGTGGGCTGATCGCACCGGTGAAGCCGACCCATCGTTCGTGCTCTGGGCGGCCGACGCGGTCGCCGCCTACCTCGCCTGCGGCCGCGACCGCGACGCGCGGCACGTCATCGACTGGGTCGCGCAGCGCGCCGTTGCCCTTCCCACCCTATGGCCGAAGATCATTGTGACCGCTGGGCAGGCTGCTCTCGCCGAGCGCAGCGGTGACCGAGCGCGTGCGGACAGCTACTTCGTCCAGGCCCTCGAACTTCACCATCAGTTGCCTATGCCGCTGGCCCGAAGCACAACGCTGACCGATTATGGCACTTTCTTGAGCCGCGGTGGTGACAGCGCTCGGGCCCGCACTGTACTCAGCGAAGCGGTGCACATCGCCGAGGCCTGCGGAGCTGCTTGGCATGCCCAGCGAGCACGAGCTGAGTGGCGACGAGCCGGCGGGCATACCCGTAGCCGCTCAGCCCACAAGGGCTAGCCGCCATTGCTGTGCTTGACACCGGTCGATGCGCCCTCTCCCCGTGATTGTTCGAATATGCAATTCTTTAGGCCAGCGGAGGTCAACCATGGCCGTTACACGGAATCGGCACGGGCACGTTGCCGACGGAATGTTCGGTCAGTCGACGGTAGCATTGAGACGGCACTACACGTGGCTTAACCATCAGGCGTTGGAAGACTTCGAGGCTCGAATACCACGGGCTCGCCAAGAATGCGCAGACGCATTGGATATCGTGTTGACCTACTGTACGTCAGCAGATAGACAGGACGCCGCCGCACGAGCGCTGGAATTCAAGACTGACGTCTTAGGGAACATGCTGGAAGCCATCGAGCATTCCAGATCGGTACTCCGATGACGGCATCGTTGTGCCCATCGACCGGCCCCGGCTATGCCGCGGGTGCGCGCCAGCGTCGATCTGCTCAGCAAGGCTTCGGTTCTACTCTATCCGGAGAGAATCCCGTTCCTGATGAGACCGCAGCCCGTGATCAGTCACTACCGGTCAGCGCTGCTGCCGACGCGCGAGCAGGTGCTCGACGCAGAGCAGGCCGTTGCGCGAGCGGTGCACCGGGACGCGCTCGAGATCGTGTACGTGGTCGCGGACTATTGCGTGCCGTACCCCAAGCCGTGCATGCACGGGTGGGGACGGCGGCACATGGTCCCACTGGATGGCGGGCACTGCCCTGCCCGGCGGTCGCCCAGATCGCCGGGCTGAGTATCAAGGATGTGGTTGATCGCTCCTTGAGCGTGATCTGGCACCACTCCCCCACCTTCACCCGGTCTCGCGGCGAGGGATGGATGTCCGAGCCGTACCGCAGGGCGCTGGACCGCCGCACCATTCCTGCGTCCCCGGTCGAATCCGCACGTCAGGTAGGCGCTTCAGTACCGTGGTCGGCGGTGTCTATTCGGTGCCAGCTCGCCGACTCGGCGGGCGCCGGTCGCGGTGGCAGCGACCAGACTGTCGCTGGCAGCGTAGGTCAGATCAGGAAACCGGCTGGAATACGGGTGGCGCCGGTGCCGCGTGGCGGACGCGCCCGTGGCGGCTGAGCGCGCGCCGATCGTCGCCAACAGCAGCGTGGCGGCAGCCTGGCCGAGCATGCCTGGCGCGAGCGTCGGCGCCGGCCCAACTGTCCTGGTGATCGCATACCACCAGCGCAACCACGGCGACAGCATGTCCCACGTGTCAGCGAAGCGCTGATCGAGCGGGCCGGAGTCGTAATTGACCAGCGCATGCTCAAGCACGCCGAACAACGAGGTGACAAGCACGAGCATAGCTAGTGCACGCACCAGGAAGGTGCGGTCCGGTCGTCCGGCATGCACTGCCGCTGCGCCCGCGAGCACAACCAGCGCCGCCCAGGGCACCAGCTGCATTGCACCATTCCAGTGCTTCAACGTCGCCAGTTCGAATGCGGTGCCTACGATGCCGAGCGCGGTGAGGCTGCCGCGCAGCAGCTGCAACGGGTCGGCCCGCCGCGCATGGCGCACCTGGGTCACGGCAGCAGTACGGACACGATCTGGTCGACGGTCTGCTGAGCCGGGTTGTACTTAGCCAGGTTTTCCCGCAATTTGGCCAAGCCAAGGTCATCAAGGGCGTATGGCCGGTACTCGACGACCTCCGCGGCCCACCGATTAGGGCTCGGAACGCCAGCGGCTCTCAGCGCGGCCGCAATGGCGTCCTGGCTGGCCGTATTAGCCGACACCTTTGTCGCCTTAGTCGTATTAGTCGCGTTCGTCGTGTCCGTGCTATCGGTCGTGTTCGGATCCGGGTCACCCGGCAGGGGGTCGCTGGGTGCACTCATCTGCACGTCGGCGGCAAGCCTGACATGCGGAGACGGACACATCGCAGCGCTTCCTGCAGCTAGCGACACACCAAGGGCGGCGGCACCGAGCGCCGCGAGGACAGGTTTGTGATAGCCAGGCATGATCCTTCTCTTCCGCCGAGGGGGAGGTAGTTGTCACACGGCGCCGCGCGAGCGCACCCTATTGGAGGCAGATCAGGATCTCGTTGGGTTCTGAGAGATCCGGTTGGACGATGGCGCCCATCGGATGGTTGGAGGCGCCGAGAGACGCCGAGGTTGCTCCAGATGGCACATCCGCTAGTCCATGTGGACGCACCCGCTGTTCACCTCACGCCGCTACCCGCCGCCCATCGAGCCCGACCTGCACCGCCCATCCCGAGAGCGGTGGTCAGAAGCGGGCGTAGAAGGCGTACCAATCACGGCTGGACGGGCTGAGGTAGTGCTCGGCCGGAACACGCTCGCCCGGAAAGAGTTGGAAGCCTTGCAGTGGACCGTTGGGCGAGGGATGGAAGTAAGCGCCGCTGACCCAGTTCGGATTGATGTCCAACTCCATACCGCGTACCACCCCACTGGCCTGCAAGATGAATCCAAGATCGCAGACGGACAAAGCAGGCCCGCCAACGTAAATTTCCGCGCCGGAAGCGGTAACCCCAAAGCCTGAGCGGTGAATGAACGCAGCCTGGCCAACAGTACTGCCCCACTCGGCCGCTCCGCCGCTCTGGCAGGTGGGATTGACCTGCCCTTCGTCGACGAGAGGCACGAGGTTCTGACGCACACTGACCACATCCGGGTCCATCCGGACCTCGCGATTCCAAGCTCCGACGGTGGCCGTGCCATCGGTATGCAGCACCAGGCTGGCGGCTCCGTCCATGAGCGGCCTTGCGGTGTAGCCCTGGCTGAAGTAACCGCCGTGGCTGGCACCGCTGAGGCGGAAGCCGCCGTTGAACACGGCGACGACGGTTCGCTGCTCAGCTGCAGTAAGGGACGTCGCAGCCAGTGGGGTACCACCTGGGTCCTGAAAACCGGGGTGTAGTTGACCGCGAACCAAGGTGGGATCCATCCACATGACGCCCACCAGAAACGAGGTGTGCTGGCGATCCGGGCGCACGTGAGCGACCCGGACCGCAGGTCTACCGTGCACTGTCGCCACAGTGTCCCATTCACCCTCGCCAGGTAAGGGCGAGATACCCGCCGGTGGGTGCAGCGGCGGGGGCGCGGGCAAGCCACGCGCACTGAGGGAACCGGCCGGTACGACCGGCTCCACCGCCACTCGAGGGATGCCCCCGACGGGCACGCCGCCGATTGGCGGCGGACTGTGCTCGTACTGCTGTTTCTCCAGCCAGGTGATCAGCCCATCGAAGCCATGGTCGCGGCCCCACTCGGCTAGTCGGGCCGCCATGCTGTCGGTACCTGGCGCGCGCAACGCGCCGACCACCGACGGGCCCGCAATGGTGGCGACCAGCACCAGCGCGACGAGCACCGCCTGCAGCAACCGCCAGCGCCAGGGCCGTCTCGGCCGGATTGGTGGATCCTGCTGGCTGTGCTGGCTCGTTGCGGCGTGCGTGGACGTGGAGACCATTCCTTTTCCTCAACCCGACGACCCCGCCACCACCACCCGCCGGCAG
>DASQVU010000277.1:0-11217 GCA_035640615.1 Pseudonocardiaceae bacterium | reverse complement strand
CGGTGAGTGCACTCAGCGCAGGGATTACTGTGACCGCGCTGCGATGCTATTGGGGACCTATTTTGACCGGCCCGTGCGGTGGACAAAAAAGCTGACGTTGCCCACCGGGTAGCCCTGCGCCGGGGGTGTTGCTCCGTCTCCGGCTCGGCTACCGGTTTGCGATGTGTGTCTTCCATTGCAGCGTCTCGGTTAGCACCGCTGTGTTGCGGCCTGAACGACACTGGGGGTCTCCATGGTGGCTGTGGGGCCTCCTTCGGACGTCCTGCTCACCGACCTGCTTCTCGGCCGCGCGCCGGGCCGCCTCTTCCCGCCGCCGGGCCTGTTCGTGGGCCCCGCGTCGGGCCTGCTGCTCCGCCTCCCGCCGGGCCTGTTCGTTCGCCTCGCGCCAAGCCTGCACGTTGATCTCGTGCCGGGCCTGCTCCTCAGCTAGCTGTTGGGCGTGCTCCTCGGCTTCTCGACGGGCCGTTGTGGGATCGAGCGTGGCCATTAGCTTCATCGCGGCCGCAGAAAGCGCTTTGCTGTCATCGCGGATCAGGTGGCGCGTGTGCTTGATGACCTCAGCCCGGACGAGGTCGTTCCCGACGCGGTGCAGGTGGGCCAGACCCTCGAGGACTGTTAGCCGGTCTAACGCGACTGGACTTTGGATTGCGTGTTGAATATAGGCAGGCAGACCCCAGTGTATGTTTCACGTGATGACGATGCGGCCTTCAATGTTTTTCTGTTTTTTGGGTCGCTGCTGCGGCATCTCCTCGACGACGCGGTCATGTACGTAGCTGTACAGCTCATCAATGGAGATATCGCCGTCGCTGTCGAGATCGGCTTCTCCGGTAGTTAACCCCGCACCAGGGAACGAGTGAACACCGACCGCGTTCCTTCTCCTACGACGTGGTTTCCTTCGAAAGAATACTGTGTGGAGTCGGAAGCGGTGAGCACCACTCGCCCCTTGCCCTGAAATTTGGACCTGGCCGTCAGCTTTGGAAACACGACCTGCGGGAAAGGCTCCGCTATAGCAGCAGTCGAGCACGAGTACCTTTTGGCGTGATGCACAGGACTCCATGGCTTCATCGATCTGCTGAGCCGACAACGCCGTGAAGAGAAGATCATCCCGCTTGGTATTCGTCATAGCCAGATACAGGCGAGCCTGGTCATCTTTCAGGCCATGGCCGGTAAAGTACAGCAACGTAAGATCATCACGACGCCGGTTGCGATAGAACTCGCCCTGGCGTTTCCCGCGACGTAATGAGGCTCGTTGATCAGAATGGTGACGTCGAAGTTGGCAATCTCAGGATCGTGGAGTACCTCAGCAGCGCTTCCGCATCATGCCCCGGAGCCGCCAGCTGGCGTAACCCGGCGTACTGGTAACTATAGGTTGCGACCAACAAAGCCAGTCTTTGCGCCGGCACGCTACTTCACCTCATGGCGGCTGATGTAGGCTTCTACCAGCGCAGTTCGTTCCTGCGCAGAACTGCTCTCCAAGACAAGCGTGTCGCCATCAATCGTTACAGAAATGCGGCGCGCAGCCGGTGCCGAGCAAGCCAGTCACGAACGGCCTCAATCACAACCGTGAGAACACCGCCGGCTGCGGACAAGGTGATCAGCAAAGCGCTCACATGCAACGGAATGCCCTTGGCGCCCGGTGGCGCGTCCTCATCGGCTAGCGGCAACACTGATTCCACGTCTAAATCCCTAAGTTCGGCACGTAATCGCCGAATCGACCGATCGACCTCGTCCGGATCAGAATCAGGCTCCGGTTCAAAAACTAGAACAAGGTCTCAAGCGTCATCTCCATCCTCGATGCTGCGCCCAGCCATCATCGTCCCCTCTGCGCTCCACTTGCTTCCCCCTGGGCGCCTGCCTGATTACCGAAAAGTCAACGGCCGGCACGCAAACCACCACACGTGGAATCGCTATCCGCGCCGACAGAGTTACTACTGACCAGCAGATTCGTGAACAACCGACAAACGAGCCTGCTACGTCACCGCGACGCGGCCCCACTGGCCCGAACGTGCAGCCAAGAAGAAGCCCCCAGCCGACCAAGACGTCGAGCTCGTGCTTATCGACGGGGAGGGCGGCTTCGTCAGCGACGTGTCGCGAGGAGATCAGCACCAAGGCCGTGTCGTTCGGGAGCGAGCTGGCGACAGCGGCGATCACGACGTAGCCGACAGTCGCGGGTTCGCCCGCTTCTGGGGACTAAGCGTCGCCATTTTTATAGCCGGTATCTGGGGATGCTGTGTGCATCTCTTACCGGTATGTGGGCGAATAGGGCGGGCGCACCAAGGGGGGCCAGGGATGCGTCGTGTGTTGCTGGCTCGGTGTGCTGGGTGCAAGTGTCGAGCACCAACCCGGCGGGTAGTCGCGAGTTCTACAGCGGGTTGTTCGACTGGGTATACCAGATCGACTCACCGACCGGCCGCGGGCAGAACGTGACCGCATGGTGTGGTGGTCGCCCGGTAGCCGGCCTGGCGGCGGTCCCAGTACGGGCCGATCAGGCCACCTGGACGCTGTATTTGGCCACGCCGAACGTGATACGTACGGCGCAGGTGCTGCGCGGGTGGGGTGGCCGGGTGCTGAACGGTTCTGTGGAGGTGCCGCGGCGAGGCAGGATGGTCGTGTGTGTGGATCCAACCGGAGCCCTTATCGGTTTCTCGCAACCCGCACGACGGCAGATGTTGAGCAAGATCGGCCCGGGAGCGATGTACTGGGCGCAGTTAGACACCTGGGACGGCGCTCGGGCGGATGCGTTCTACGCCGACCTGCTCGGCTACCAGCAATACCAAATCGGAGATGGCATCAACGCCGACTACACCGTCTGGTCGCGGGACGGACAGCCGATGCTGGGCAGGTTACAGATGGCGTGCGACTGGGCGGATCGCGACGAGGGTGCGCAGTGGATACTGCACTTCGTGGTGGACCCGCAAGTCGGCACCGACGCGACGGTCGATCGGGTACTGGCATTCGGCGGCTGGGTGGAGAGTGATCCCTACGACACCGAATTCGGGCGCACCGCGCGAGTCGCCGACCCGTCCGGAGCCGCCTTCGCCCTGATCGACCCCACCGACCGCGTCGATCCCGATGCCGACCTCGCGCCCGGCTTGGCCCGCGTCGACGACCCCTACGACGACTGACGGTCACCAGTAGTGTCGTCGGCCGAACACCGCGCGGCCGAGGGCGCCGAGCAGGGCCAGGATTGCTCCGATGACGAGCAGAAGGATTCCGATAGCCCACAGTATCGGGCTATGGATCAGGAATCCCACGATGAGCAAAATAATACCCAGAGTGATCACGAGCACTACATTACTACACATACCCCGACAGACCGCCAGCTTTCGTGAACACGTTAAGTAGCCAGTATTCGACGCTCACCTCCCGGCCGCGGAGCCTGATCATCCAGGGATGTTGGTTTCCGAACTGGTGGGTGACCAGCGCAGTGCTGCCTGCCTGGTCCGGGCAGCAGGCTGGTCTTGCTGGGTTCGGCCAGATGTCGGCGGCGCGGACGGAATGGAGTTGAGGCAGTACTGCAGGCGTTGCCATCCGTCTGCGGTGTCGAAAGAGCGCATGCTCTTATTGCTCACGCGGCGGGCGGTTGTGGTGTAGGCGGTTGTGGTGTAGCTGGAAAATCGTAGCGCGGAGTTGACCTGTGCTTGATGCTCCCGTCTTGTCGAAGACCGCTTTGATGTGGTCGTTCACCGTGTGTTGGGAAATTTGGAGTTCAGTGGCGATGGTCTTTCGGGCTAGCCCGGCCAGGAGCCGCTGAGCAACGTCACGTTCCCGAGGGGTGAGCCCGTAGGCCGCGACGATCAGTGGGGCGAGCGCGGCGTCGGCGATCGGTTCGATGACGACAGCTATCGAGCCCTCCTGGTCATTGAGGCGGGCGGCGTGAATCGAAAGCCAATGCCCAGAAGGCGCACGCACGCGCGCTCGCACGGGCGGCGCATCCTCCGGCCCGGTAGCGCTGAGGCTCTCTATCACGGTGCGCACGACGGTGGGCAGGTCCGTGCCGTGGGGCTGGTCGAGGTAGACGAGCTCGTCGAGCCAGCGGGCGGCGGGCGCGGTGACCGAGCGCAGCGTCCGGTCGGCGCCGACCACGGCAACTCCCGGACCGTCCGCCGGGTGGGCTCCGCTCGGACGGTCAATCAGCAGGGATCGGCGCAGGCCCAGCGCCAGGCATGGGGCGAGTCGGGCGAGCAGAGCCGCGTCGCGCTGTTCGAAACCAGCCTTGGCTCGCCCGCGGTGCAGGCAGAGCAGTCCCCAGCACTGGCCATCCACGCGGAGCGCGACGCGAAGTTCATCGCCGAGGCCGAACGGCAACATTGCCTCGCGGTACCGCAACGACATAGCTCGGTCGCCTCGGGTCGCAGCGTCCAACCAGCCGACCGGGCTAGCCGCTCGGGCCAGCTGCCGCAGCTGGTTGATGTCATCGGCTCCCAGCTCGGTTCGGATGAACGCCGGGCTCGCCTGCGAGGGCATGTTCCGGCGGAACGCGCGGGTATACAGCAGCGTTGCGGGATCGACGCACGCCAAAAACGCGCCGTCAAAGGACACCGCCGCACCAATCCGATCGAACAGGCCCTCGCCGAAGCTGGCGGTGTCACGGCCTGCCGCACACCAGCGGGCCACCAGTGAGCTCCGGCTGATTCCAGCCATCGGCTCAGCATGGCAGCTCAA
This sequence comes from Pseudonocardiaceae bacterium, assembly GCA_035640615.1. Taxonomy (GTDB): domain Bacteria; phylum Actinomycetota; class Actinomycetes; order Mycobacteriales; family Pseudonocardiaceae. Next base: position 6,552 of record DASQVU010000277.1, on the reverse strand, counting down.
GACTTCCCTGGTCACCCCTGAATTTAGGGATGGAAGCGCCGCAACGGCCCACGAAAGATCGACGCATGACACACAGGACGGACAGCTGTTCGGCGACGATCGGCGTCTTCCCACCGGACGAGGAGTCGAAAAAGGCCCTCGCCGAGGTGGAGGGCACGCGACTGACCCCTGGAGTGGTCAGCGCGCTTGACGGTCCCACGCTAGCAGGCCCCGAGCGAGCTGGAGCCTTGACATTGCTGCACACGACATTTGCCGACAACGAGGGCGCGCAGCGCGGTTACCGGAATTTTTCCGCGATCAAGGCGGATTTCTGCTATCTGCCAGGCTTCCTGCGCTGGCTGACCTTCAACGACGGACCCCACGGGTACGCGTTGGGCCTGTGGCGAGGAGTGGCCGACGTCCAGGCGTTCGTCCGATCAGACGCGCACCGCGCGATGGTCCGCGAACAGCGGGAGCACCCGTTCGAATACAGCCAGTTCGCCGGCGTGTGGGCAGCACACACCCTGGGCCGAAGGGTGCTCTATTGCGATCGATGTCAGCGGCCGACCGCCGCGCCCACCGCCGCCTGCGGTCACTGCGGCATCGCCGTCTACGACCCGTTCCGAGGATGAGAGACGTTGCCCGCCTTGCCGGGCGATCGCGACGGCGACGGTTGGATGCGCCAGCAGCAGCTCCAGCCGCGGGCGCTGGACATCGGCGCTTCCCCGCACGCTGACTACGTTAGTGAGGTAGTCGTTTCATCGCGAGGCCCATGTAAGAAACGCTCTTGCTTCTGATCTCGCTTATATCCATTCTCTTGCTAAGTTGGCGTAGGATAGGATGGGATCAATGCCTAAAACATGGCATCCAAACCTCGCGAACTCCTCCGCCACCGCACCCAATATCCGAGAGCACGCAAGCCCGCAGGGTTTGACCTCAGCCGTTGGGTGAGGACATAGCGCTCGGCCACCTGACCCACGGGATCCACCAAACTCAAGAAGGCGTGCGTGCCGGAGTTGATACCGCATTTGTGACGCTCACCCGTTGGCGTGCACTCATCACCAAGCTGGCGACCATACGGTTGGCCAGGAGCAGACTCGGAGCACCTGAACATCGAGGAAGCTCGGGCAGCAGGTCCGGATCCTCGCTGTCGGCGACCTTTTGTTACTGTATGTAAGGGTGTGGCTACGCAAAGTTTCTATTGCAATTACAGAGCGTATCGGTTACGTTCGAGATGCAGGTGACCACGTGGAGTAAGGGAGGCCAGTCGGACAACCTGGGGGGATTGCTGACTGTGCGATGACGAGCTGCCGGTGTTGAGACCGGGGGGCACTGCCCGCATTATGCCGTGAGAAGCCTTCTCCGGCGCGCACGTTGCGATTCGATGACATCCTCACTGACTGTGGATGTATCTCTCATTCCTATTAGTTGCATGCGCATTGCCCAGCTTTGTCCGGGGTCACTGGTGTTCATTGCTCCGCCATTGAATTTCGAAGGAGCGGGCATGAGGATTTCACAGGTTTTCGTACTGGGTGGCGGCAACGGATTCGACGACGGACACGGCTGCGGTTGCGACAGCGGGGATCACGATGGCGCCTACCGCCCCACTGGCTATTTCTACCGCCGCGGCAAGGATGGTTTCTACTGCTACAACGACGGTTGCGGCTACAACCCACGCCCGCACGGGGGCTTGCTAGGCCTACTCTAAGACAGCTGGTAGCCGATAGGGCGTCGGCGGTGGCCGCAACTCACATCAGTGCGTTGTTCGCCCCGCCGACGCTCTCGTGGCACCGGTAAGACCTCATCCTCAGCGCAGCCGTGTCACCCGAGGTCGGGCGTGTCGAAGGTATTGCAACTCTTCGGGTCCCCAGACTGGTACCCGGTGCGGTACCACTTCTGGCGCTGCTCGGAGGTGCCGTGGGTGAACTGGCTTTGATTGACTCGACCACCGCCCAGGTGGGATTGGATGTAGTCATCGCCGATGTGGCCGGCGGTATCAAGTGCCGCGTTGACGTCCGCATCGGTCACGCCGGTGATCAGCGGCCGGCCGGACGGTCCCGGGGTGGTGCTCGCATTCTTCGCCCAGACGCCGGCATAGCAGTCCGCTTGCAGCTCTAGCCTGACCGAGCCGGAAGTCGGTCCGGTCTCGCCCGGCTGAACCCGGTCTGGCGTGCCAAGCAGGTTCTGCACGTGGTGGCCGTACTCGTGCGCGATCACATACGCCCGGGCGAAGGGACCGCCCTGCGCGCCGAAGCGCTGCTCGAGCTCCTGGAAGAAGCGCAAGTCGATGTAGATTTCACGATCGGCTGGACAGTAGAACGGGCCGACGTCGGAAGTGGCGCCGCCGCAGCCCGTGTTCACCCCGCCATTGAAAAAGGTGATCCGGGGCTTGCGGTAGGGCTGGCTGGAGTGGGCGAACTCGCCAGCCCAGTACTCATCCAGGGAGTTGTCGACGCCGACGACCTCACAGTCGAGCTTGGTGTTCGCGTCGCTTCCACGCTGGCAACTCTGGCTGATCTGCGTGTCGTCGGTGCTTTGCCCAGCGCCGAGACCGGGCAGGCCGTTGGGCAGCGGGCTGCTTGGGCCGCTGCCGAGCTGGGAGAGCAGAAAGTAGATCAGCAGGCCGATGAGGCCGACTCCACCACCGCCCAGCGCGACCCGGCCGCCGATGCCGCTGCCGCGTTGATCGTCGACCTGCGATGTGTCCAGATCGGCGCCTTCATCGAACCGCACGCTGCCTCCCCGCGATCGACTCCGGTATCAGCACCGATGCACTCGACCCTTGGCTTTGGCCATGCCCAGGTGATCATACGTGGCCACGCGAACGCGCGCTCATTTTGACTTGTCCAGCACTGCACCGCGTACCCGTGTCCGGTGGCGCACCCATAGATAAGTGAGTGCGGGACTGCGTAAGGCAGGATGGCACTCATGCAAAACGGAGGGCAGCGCATGAACATCGCGGTGATGTGCCGCATCGCTGATGGCCCGCTCCGGCCAGGCGAGTTGGAGGTCACCCAACCAATCGCTCCTCTGGTGAGCTGGTCGGTGAGCACTCGCGACCGTCCGCAGGAGGGCGACCAGCTGGGCTCCAACGTCCCGATCGAGCTCCACCTTCCCGACAGCACCGTGTGGACGGGGGAGGCATACCCGGTGGCTGACGTTGAGCCTGACGTAGAAATGCCAGGTGAGTCGGCCGAGCAGCAGTTTCCGTTGAAGGTGCAACTACGGGGTACTGGCCCCTTGCGGGAGAATTCCATCCCGTTGCACGCCGACGTGGTGGTTCAGCGCCTGGATGCACTGTTGCTCGATCAGTAGCGTCGATCAACATTGTTGTTGACTACACCGGCATCGGGCGGGCTTAGGCTGCTGTCATGACCACACCGGCCGTTCGACCAGCAACCGTAACGTTCGCCGGGGGAGCCGACGTGCTGGCGATCGTGGTGTTCGCCGCTATAGGGCGCAGCTCGCATGCCGAGGTGGTTGACGGGCTCGGCGTGCTGACCACTGCGGCCCCGTTTCTGCTGGGGCTGGTGGTCGGTTGGCTGGTGGTCCGCGCTTGGCGCGCGCCGCTACGGCTGCCGGTCGCAGTAGCGGTGTGGGTGGGGGTCACCGCTATCGGCCTCGGCGTACGCGCCGCGTTCACCCACCGGTTACCGCTGACGTTTGTGCTGGTCGCCGCCGGAAGCCTGGCACTGTTGCTGGTCGGTTGGCGAGCCGTGGCTCGCCGAATCCTGGCATCGTGAACCGCTGGCCTTCGATCCCTACCGTCTCGGGGTCAGCGGTGCAATGATCTGGCTCAACGCGTCGGGCTTGGTGCCGTCGCGCACGAGATGTGGATACTGCTCGCCGCCGTGGTAGTCGATCGGGTAGGTGGTGAGAGCGCCCTCGTTGTTGACCAGCAATTGAATCGGCTGTTTGGATCTTCTGGCCGCGCTGGCTGCGTCACGCAGGACGTCCGGAGAGAATGCCTTACCGTCCACAGCGACCACGGTCATACCGGGGCCGAGCTTGGCTCGTGCTGCCGGCATATCAGGAATCACGTCGGTGATGAGGCCATCAGTGTTCAGCCGTAGGCCCAGCGAGAAGCCCATCTCGACTTGCTTGCGAGCGGTTTCCTGATCTTTGATTCGCTGGCCCCGCTTAGGGTCGTAGGTGAGCCGCCAGCCGCCACGCGCGATACCGTCGAGGGGGGCGCCGCCGCCGGTGGCGTAGAGGCGCTGATCGAGAAATGCCTGCCAGTCAAAGGGCGCGACCTCGTTGAGCGTTGCAACCACATCATCGAAGGTGTACGGCTTGATCACTGGTGGGCCCGGCTGCCCGCCGTGGAAGCGGCGGCAGAAGTCATCCAGCGAGCGCTGACCCGACGTGAGTTGGCGGATGAGCGTGTCGGCATCGAGCCAGATGAGCACACCCTCGTTATAAAAGTCGGTGCCTCGCCGTTCGGTGCTCCACTCCTGGGGAGCCTGATAGAGCAGCTGCGCCGCGACGGTCGTGTCGATCAGCGGACGCCAGCGCCGGCCCGGTGTGTAGTCCAGGTTCGCGGCCGCTTGTGCCAGCGTGTCGATGTACTGTTCCAGCGTCCACAGGCCGCTGCGCGCAGCCAGCACGTTCCCGTAATACTGCGTCAGGCCTTCGTAGACCCACAGCAGCTCACCTTGCACGGCGTCTGCGGGTTGGGTGTAGCCAGCCCGGCGGGGCGACGGTACTTGCCATTCCAGGAATGGACGTACTCGTGAGGCAGCACACCAAGCGCCAGCCGCCCCTGCATCTCGTCCATCAGTGCCCGCTCGGCGACGCGGCTGTCGTTGGATTGATGGTGTTCGAGCCCAAAGTGTGCTACCCGATCACTAAGCGTGAGCAAGAAATTGTAGTGTTCATAGTGCTCGACGCCGAAGAGTGCCTTCGCCTCCTCGACGAGCTTGCGCATGGCATCGGTGAATTGCTGGCTCGCTTCAAGCGCGGCGGGGCTGTCGGCGGCGATGTCCATCTCGACCGGCGGGCTCCCCGTCGAGAGCGGCACGGAACGGAAGTATTGGGCCGCCAGCACCGGTGAATCGATGAGCGTGGTCAGGTTGACGGTGTGGAACCTCACCTCGCCCGGTAATTGCTGTTGCACCCGCAGCGCAGTGCCGAACCGCCAGCCCGGTGGCAAGCGCAGGGATGAATCAATCATTAACTGGTCGATGTTGGCTACCGGAGGCGACAGCAGCATCCAATTCCAGGCGAGCACGGCAAGGTGCGACGTCGTCGAGGAACCCGAGGTGAAGCCGCCTGCGAAGGTCGGCGCCAGGAACTCCAGGTCGGCTTGGACAGTGGTCGCACCCTGTGGTACGTCGAGATGGAAGGCATACATGTCAACGGGGTCACGCTGCCACGCCAGCGTCTTTCCCCCAGCGGTGAACTTCAGGCCAGCCAGATTGATGATCGGTCCAGTTGGCCCATGCTCACCCGGAATCCACTTGGGATAGTAGAGGGTGAGCTGGCCGGGAGTGGCAGGAATGATTTCTTGGGCGCGGAAAAGCTTGCGCGGCGCGTCGGTGGCGTCAACGGTCAGCGTAAGTGTCGGCCCGGTGCGGGCGCTGCGTGCGTAAGCAGATCCGGGCGCGAAAACAAGGCAGAAAATCGAGAGCACGGAGAGCAGCAGTGCGAGCCTTCTGCCCATAGTCCCCTCCAGTCGCGCCCCGGAATTGTGGATCATATTCGGCCACGGCGACGGTGGTCATGTCATTTTCTGTGACGGTTGAGCTGACCGGTTAACAGGCATTCTGGCGAGGTAGTGCCGATCGAGGATCGATCTACGCCAAGCAAGGTGGTTACCCGATGTCCCGGTGGGCCCCCGACCTCGGCGCGGCGCGCGTGATCGGCAGCGGACGCACAGTCGCGATGCTGCGGCGAGACGCCACCATTGACTGGTGGTGCCCGTCGACCTTCGACGACCCGCCGCTGTGCTGGCAGCTGCTGGATCCGCACGGCGGCGTCGCGACGTTTCAGCTCGCTGCGCTGCTGACCTCGCGCGATGCGTATCGGCCGACCGGTGCGGTGGTGGCCCCCAGGACGAGCCTGCCCCAGGCGCCGGGCCACCAGCGGCAGCCCCGCTGGTGTGGAGCCACGCCGAGCTGGCCCGCGCCCTATACGTACTTGACGCCGCCCCGGAGCCGCCGTTGCCTGGCTGGATGCGAATCGGGTAAATGTTGGCCAACAACCCTGCTCCACGCTGCCCGACCCCGGCATGGAGACATATCGGGGTTTTTGACGCCGCCTTAATCCCGATATGTCTCCATGTCGGGAGGCGGGGGGAGCTGGACAGTGGTAGTGAGGCGGACAATGGATGGCCGGCGCGGGGTGGAGCCGAAGCCGAACCGGACCGGCGGGTGGACGTCCGCCATGGCGCCGAGATCGGTGCCCTGCCAGCTGGCGGTAACCGACACCACCGGATGCAGATCCCAGGCTCCGTACCACTCCCGGCGTCCGGATCCGGCGCTGCCCCGGGTGCGCACTCCGGGTAGCAGGGCTCGAGTGAGCGGGTCGATCACGGTAGCCCAGGCAGGGGCGGTGGCCAACCGGCGAGGCACT
>DASQVU010000276.1:0-3769 GCA_035640615.1 Pseudonocardiaceae bacterium | reverse complement strand
AGCGGCCGCGGCCGCGGTGACGTCGGCGCCGGTGTCTCCGATGACTACACAACGGTCCACCGGAACGCCCAGCTGCGTGGCGGCGTCCTTGATCAAGCCAGGGGCCGGCTTGCGGCAGCCGCAGCCGTCGGTGTCGCCGTGCTGGCAGATACTCCACACCTGGAACGGACCCAGCAACTCCGACACCCTGGCATTCACCTGCTCCAGTTGGGCCCGACTGATCAGCCCGCGGGCCACGCCGGACTGGTTGGTGACCACGCCAACGGGGATACCGAGGTGGCGAAGCCGGTCCAGGGCTTGACGTGCCCCGGGGACCGGCCGGACCGCAGCGGGATCGGTGTTGTAGGGCACGTCGTGAACGAGGGTGCCGTCACGGTCGAACAGCACCGCGGCGGGCACGGCGGTGGCCCGCGGCACCGCTCGCCAGCGCAGTTCCCCGGCCAACCGGTGCCAGCACGCGACCGGCGGGATGGCGATGCTGGTGACCACCATCCGGCCGACTTCGCTGGCAGTGCGCGGCCCGGGCAGGATCCGGCGCGCCGCGAACTCGCTAGTCAGCCCAGCCCACAAGAGACCCGCTGCACCCGCGATGTGAGGGTGACGTCGCGCTGCGGCGCCGAGCGCGACGACGGCGGCAGCAGTGGTCAGCCCGTGCTGGCGCAGCCGGCCAGGTCCGTCGCCGATCCGTTGCCGCCAGTCACGCCCGTGCCGGCGCCGCATCAGCACGTCGTCGGCGTTGCCCCGTTGCGCGCGGACGCTGGTTAGCGGTGAAGACGGCCGAACCGGGTGCAAGGTGCGCCGTTGCCCCTGCACGATGCGGTAGCCGGCGGCGATCACCCGCAGCGCCAGGTCGGCGTCCTCCCGGTAGGCCCGGCCGAAGCGCTCATCGAAGCCACCGACCCGGTGCAGCGCGGCGCGGCGGTAGGCCATGTCCGCGGTGATCCACCGCGCGGTGGCCAGGCCGGCGGTGCCGCGCTCGAAGTCGGTGGGTCGCCGGTCCTGCGGTAGGGGTACCTCGATGCGGCCTTGGCTGGCGCCTATATCCGCGCCGAGTCCGCGCAGGTCCTGCTCGATCTGTGGGGACCAGTCCGGTCCGGGCAGCACGTCGTCGTCCAGGAACGCGACCCACTCGGTGTCCGCCGCCCGCCAGCCGACATTGCGCGCCGCCGCTGGGCCGCGGCCTCCCGAGTGCAGCACCCGTACCGAGACGTCGGTATCCGGCAGCTGCAGCCGCTGTTCGCGGCCGTCATCGACCACGATGATGGCCGCGGTGCGGCCGAGCCGCGCCAGCAGCTCCGCCAGACTAGGGCGGCCGATGGTCGGGATCACCACCGTGTAGCTCATCGGGTGAGCTCGCTACGGCGCACCAAGAACGGGCCGAGCACCAGCACGTCGACCGGGGCGGAGCCGAAGCATTCCAGCGCGTCGCGCGGATCGTCCACCATCGGCCGGCCTGCGGTATTCAGGCTGGTGTTGACCACCGTGGGCAGCCCGGTCAGTTCGGCGAACCGGTCCAGCAGCCGGCCTAGCAACGGCTGGCTGTCGCGGTCGACGGTCTGGATCCGCGCGGTGCCGTCAACATGCACCACTGCCGGGATCCGGTCGCGCCACTCGGGCGCCACGTCGTGCACGAACAGCATGTACGGGCTGAGGAGCGGGCCGCGGCTGAACAGCTCCGCCGCGTGCTCGGCCAGCACCATGGGCGCCACCGGCCGGAATTGCTCGCGGCCCTTGACGGCATTGAGCCGCTCGAGGTTGCGAGCGTGCCCTGGGTGCGCCAGCACGGAGCGATGGCCCAGCGCGCGCGGGCCGAACTCGCTGCGGCCCTGGAACCAGGCCACGATCGCGTTTGCGGCCAGCGCCTCGGCGGCCGCGGCGGCCACATCCGGTGGGCGCTCGTAGCGGATATGTGCGTCGTCCAACCAGCGCCTGAGCTGCTCGTCACTGAAACCCCGGCCTAGGTCAACCCCCGGCATCGGGGTGATGGGCTCGCCGTAGTCCTGCGCGAGGTGCAATGCTCCGCCGAGCGCGGTGCCGGCATCGCCTGCAGCGGGCTGCACCCACACCTGATCGAAGGGTCCTTCAGCGGCCAGCCGGGTGTTGGCCACGCAGTTCAGCGCCACCCCACCGGCCATCGCCAGGCGCCGCTCGCCGCAGCACCGGTGCAGCCACCAGGCCAGCTCCAGCAGCACCTCCTCCAGGCGCACCTGCACAGCGGCGGCGAGTTCGACGTGCTCCGGCTGCAGCTCCCCATCGGGCGCGCGTCGCTTGGCGAGCTCAGACCAATCAACCGGCGCCACGACGAACCCGCCATCGCCGGTAGTGCGGATGAGCTCGCGCAGGGTGGGCAGCAACGCTGGCTCGGTGGCGGGCTGGCGGCCGTACGAGGCCAGCGCCATCACCTTGTACTCGTCGGACGAGCGCAGGAAGCCCAGGTGATCGGTGACCTCTTCGTACAGCAAACCCAGTGAATGGGGCAGTTGCTGGCTTGCCAACACCTCGAGCTCACCGTCGCGGTAGCGGCCGGCGAGGTAAGAAGTGGCCTCGCCGCGACCGTCGGCGACCAGCACCGCGCAGTCGCGAAAGGGCGCGGCGAGGCCCGCGGAGGCGGCGTGTGCGATGTGGTGCGGTACGAAGTGCACGGCCGCCGGGTCCAGCTCGGGCAGCGCGGTGGCCAGAAAGTGCGGTGCGCGGCGAGCATAGGTGGTACGCAGGTCCTCCCACCGCTCGTCCAACCCGTCCTGGCTCGGTTGGACCAACGCCGGGTCGTAGGAATAGGCGACAGCGTCGAGGTCTTCGGGACTGATCCCGGCGCTGTCCAGGCACCACCGAGCAGCCGATTCGGGGAGCTCCCAAGCGGAGAACGGCACCGGGCGCTTACCGTGCTTGCGGCGGCTGAACCGCTCCTCCTCCGCAGCAGCCACGATCTGTCCATCGACCACCAGCGCCGCCGCCGGATCATGGAAAATCGCGTTGATTCCCAGGATGCGCATCTGGCCCTCCGTAGGCGCGAGATGTGCCTGCCACCACGCGGCTGTATAACGACTGACTACCCAGCGAAGCGAAATCCCAAACTCACGCCCGAGATGGAGACATATCGGGCTGTAGGACCGGTCTTCTGGCCCGATATGTCTCCATGTGAGGGTGGGGGAGCTGGGATCGGAACCAGGCGATGGTTCGGGCGAGGCCGTCGCGGAGGTGGACTTGGGGCTCCCAATTGAGCAATTCGCGGGCCAAGGTGGTGTCCGGGCGACGGACCCGTGGGTCGTCGACGGGGCGCGCGATATACCGGATGGACCCCGGTAACCCGGTGAGCTCGAGAACGGTCGTGGCCAGCTCGGCCACCGGCAATTCCAGCGGGCCGCCGATGTTCACCGGCCCCGGCGCGTCTGATTCGGCTAGCGCCAGGATGCCGCGGATGGTGTCGTCCACGTAGCACACCGACCGGGTCTGGCTGCCGTCGCCGGTCACCGACAGCGGCTCGCCGGCCAGCGCCTGACGGATGAAGGTCGGGATGGCGCGCCCATCGTCTGGGCGCATCCGTGGCCCGTAGGTGTTGAAGATCCGCACGATTGCGGTGTCTGTGCCGCGGGAGAGCCGGTATGCCGTGGTCAGCGCTTCGGCGTAGCGCTTGGCTTCGTCGTAGACGCTGCGCGGGCCGACCGGGTTGACGTTGCCCCAGTAGCTCTCGCGCTGCGGGTGCTGCTGCGGATCCCCATACACCTCGCTGGTAGAGGCCAGCACGAACCGCGCGCCTTTCTCGGTGGCC
>DASQVU010000275.1:0-3199 GCA_035640615.1 Pseudonocardiaceae bacterium | reverse complement strand
TCGTCCAGCGGTACTACGGCGAAACATCCTTCTGGCAGCGGCGGCATCGGGTCACCTTCGGGTAACCCGGAATCGATGTAGCCCAGCCAGCGGTGTTGTACCCCCAGGATCTGCGCTGCGCGCGCCATCTCCTGCCGCCGGGTAGCAGTCATCTGCGCTGGGTGCTCCGCCAGGTCAGCCGGCTCGAAGGAGGGGTTCAGGATGCTGCCCCGCTCGCCGCCGGTGCAGGTGACGACCATCACCTGGTGGCCCTCGGCAACGTACCGAGCCATCGTCGCAGCGCCCTTGCTCGATTCGTCATCGGGATGTGCGTGCACCGCCATCATTCGCAGCTGCTCAGCCATGGATGCTTGCTCATCCCTTCTCCGCGCCGCTCTCCCGGCGATGGAATTCTCGTTGGTGGACCATTGTTCCCGGCCCGGGCGGCAGTTGCCTCAGGCGGCCCGTCTGAGCGGTTGCCGTCTGACCGGTCGCCTTCGAGGAGGTGCAACGCCATGACCGCTGGCCAGCTTCCCGAAGGCCGCTACGGGCGCCGTGGCGGCGGCAACCGGTGGGCCATGCCGGCGGGTCTTGTTCTCGCGGTACTCGCCGGGCTGGCCGTTGCGGTGATCGGCTATCGCAACCTGGGCAGCACGCCGATACAGGGCCAAGTGGTCAGCTTCAACCTGCTGCCGGGCAACGCCGTCCAGCTGCGGTTCAACGTGATTCGGGACGATCCGTCCCGTGCCGGAGTGTGCATCGTCCGGGCCCGCTCTCGGGACGGCGAGGAGACCGGGCGAAAGGAGGTCTACGTGCCGCCCGCCGCCGGGTCGATCATCCTGACCACCGTGGTGCAGACATCCCGGCCGCCGGTCACCGCTGATGTCTACGGATGTTCCCTTCAGGTCCCCGCATATCTAGTTCCCGGAGCCCACTACTGAACTTTTATAACGCAGCTGAGCAGGCACTATCCCAAATCCGTCACCCATAAGGCTGAGGCCGAACCGGACACATCGTGTTACCGTGGAGGACGCGCACGGCCCCGGGGCAGGGCCGTGTTTTTCCGTTCCGGCCGCCGGCTGTCGCGCCAGCGGCTCGGGTCGGTCCGCCCCGCACTAGCGGACGTCGGATCTGAGGAGGAGTGATGACCGTGAGCGACACACAGGTGACCTGGTTGACCCAGGAAGCCTACGACAGGCTCAAGCAGGAACTCGACGAGCTTGTCGCGAACCGCCCAGTCATTGCCCGAAAGATCAATGATGCCCGTGAGGAAGGCGACCTGAAGGAAAACGGCGGCTACCACGCGGCCCGAGAGGAGCAGGCCCAGCTCGAGGCACGGATCCGCCAGCTGCAGGAACTGTTACGAGTCGCCAAGGTCGGCGATGTCCCCGCGCAGTCCGGGATCGCTGCACCGGGGATGGTCGTCACGGTGCGGTTCCAGGATGACGAGGAGACCGAGACGTTCCTGCTCGGCTCGCTGGAGGAAGTCGCACACGGTGATCTGGAGGTCTACTCGCCGAACTCGCCCTTGGGTAAGGCGATTATCGGTGCGCACGAGGGCGAGGACCGGCATTACGAGTTGCCTAACGGCGGTTTGATGACCGTCGCCGTCGTTAAGGCTGAGCCTTTCCGAGGCTGAATTTTTCCGCTCACTGCGCGACCTGATAACCCGCAGCCGCTAGGTCGGCGATCAGTGCTGCGCAGTGTTGCCGACCCCGCATCTCCAAACTCACCGCGACTACCGCATCGCCGACCGCCAGCTGCCCGGCGATGCGGGAATGTGCCACGTCGACCACGTTGGCACCCGATGCGCCGACCTGCGCTAGCAGCCTGGCTAGCTCACCGGGCCGATCCGGCACCGTCACGTGCAGCGCGAGAAACCGGCCATCCGCGCTCAGTCCGTGCCGGATGATGTGCATCAGCAGTAGCGGGTCGACGTTGCCGCCGGACAGCACGGCGCACACAGGTCCCGGGAAGCGCCCTGGTTTCTCCATTAGCGCCGCCACCGCAGCCCCGCCAGCGGGCTCAACCAGCATCTTGGTCCGCTCTAAGCACAGCAGCAGCGCCTGGGATAGCGCCTCCTCCCCCACCGTGACCACCTCGTCGACTAGCGCGGAGACGTGCGCGAAGGTCACCGGCCCCACCTCGCAGACGGCGATTCCGTCGGCCATGGTGTGCCGCCGGCGTAACCGAACCGGCGTGCCGGCGGCCAGTGACGCCGGCCACACGGCGGCTGCCTCAGCCTGCACGCCGATCACTCGTACGTCGGGTTTGAGGCCCTTGACTGCAGCGGCGATCCCCCCTACCAGCCCACCGCCACCGGCGGGTACGACGACAGTCGCGACGTCGGGCAGCTGCTCAAGCACCTCCAAGCCCACCGTGCCCTGACCGGCCAGCACGTCGGGATGGTCGAACGGGTGGATGAACACCGCCCCGGTGTCCTGGGCGAACGCGCGTGCCGCCGCCAGCGACTCTTCCACCACGTCGCCGACCAGCTCGACTTGTGCGCCATAGCCGCGGGTGGCAGCGACCTTGGGTAGCGCCGCGCTCACCGGCATGTACACCGTTGCGGCGGCGCCCAGCATGGCGGCCGCTAGCGCGACTCCTTGCCCGTGATTGCCTGCGCTGGCCGCCACCACGCCGCGGGCACGCTCCTCCGCAGACAGGGCATGGATCCGGACGTAGGCGCCGCGAATCTTGAAGGAACCGGTACGCTGCAGGTTCTCACACTTGAGATAGGCGGGGACGGCGCTTCGCTGCTCAAGCACCTCACAGTGGCGCAGCGGGGTGAGCCTGACGACGTCGTGCAGGATCTCCCGAGCAGTTCTGATCTTGTCGATGCCGACCAGCTCCATAATTGGTGATCCTGCCACCTGATGTGACGGTTGTTCACACTGTGACAGCTGCACACACCGGGTAGCCCGGGAGTAAGGTCGGCATCAACACGCGAGGAGGTTGGATGGGGCGCCGCTGGCTGCCAGTCTTGGTCACTGCTGGGGTGGCTGCGTTACTCGCGGTCGCCGCCGTGTTCACCGCCGACCGAGCGGGCTGCGCCGAGCCGGGTAGTTACGTGCGGACCTCCAGCGGCGTCCAGCTCATCGGGGGATGCCTCAACAGCGCCGACCTGCCCGTGGCTCCGCCGCAGCCCATCCACCACCCGCTGCCCGCCAAACCTTCCTCCGGCGACTAGTCAGCGCGCCGCCGCGGGCACCCTGCTGTA